>DASZCH010000230.1:0-14715 GCA_035943235.1 Candidatus Acidiferrales bacterium | reverse complement strand
GACTGGCGATGGACACGGAGCACCGCATTCTTTTCTCCGGCTGCCGCAACAAAATGATGGCGATTGTCGACGCGAACACGGGAAAAGTGATTGCGACGCCCGCAATCGGCCAGGGCGTGGACGCCACGCGTTTCGACCCGGGCACGCAGGACGCGTTCAGCTCGAATGGCGATGGCACTCTTACGGTGATTCACGAGGATTCGCCAACGCAATTCTCGGTCGTCGAAAATGTGCCAACGGAGCGCGGCGCGCGCACCATGGCGCTCGATCCCACCACGCATCAGATTTTCCTGGTGACGGCGCAGATCACTCGCATTCAAAATCCGCCGCCCCACACGCGGCCATTCAAAATGGTGCCCGGCTCCTTCCACGTCCTCGTCTTCGGCAAGGACTAGCCGAGCCGGAGAACAATTCGGTCGAATGAATAGGGCGGGCGAAGATGTCGGGCGCTCGCCCCGTATTTTCGCCGATTCGTTTTCCGAAGGCGGATTTGCCGTGCTCATCTTCAGTGGCAGACTTACTTTTTTGCTGTGAATTTAGGATCCAGGACTTTCTTCGCAGTTTCGGCTCCGGCCACCGGAAGCGAATTGTCCGTGAGCAGGCCGATTTGTTTCAGCACGGAGGCCTGGTCCCAGTAGATGCGCTCCGAGGCCAGCTTGCCTTCGCGGAATCCCACGATGGCAACCAAGGGAACTTCCACGCGGCGGTTGGTGGGGCGGACGCGGGGAAGCATCCACGGGATTTCCTGCGTATGGGTGAACGAAAAAATCATTTCATCGACGAGCTGATTGTCGCCGACGGTGCGCGAGACGGGCGTCAGCGTCGTATCGGGCGGCATGCTGGGGATGAAATCACGCGAATAAAATTCGCGCAGTGCAGTCTTACCGCAACCGCCCGTCATCACCGGGACGTGGTTCACGTAGGCGTCTTCGGTCATCGTGGCCAGAGTGGATTCGGTGTCGCGCGTGATGAATTCGTGTCCAGTATGCTCTTCCCACAACTTGATCATTTCGGCGTGTAACATGGCGGGATTATATCTCACGCGCGCGAGTTGCGGTGCTGGGGTCAGGCGGAAGATTGGCCGCTTCACAACTCGAATCTATTTCTTGCCGATTAGCTTTTCGAATGCGGCTTCGTCAAGGATGGAAACGCCCAACGATTTCGCTTTTTCATGCTTTGACCCGGGATCCGCGCCGACTACGACGTAATCCGTTTTCTTGCTGACTGACGAGACGACTTTGCCGCCGTGTGTTGCCACCAGCGCGGCGGCCTCCTCGCGCGAATGACGTTCGAGAGTTCCGGTGAAGACAAACGACTTCCCCGCCAACCGTGTGCTCAAGGGCGCTCGCCGTTTCTCTTCCATGCGCACGCCCGCGTCGCGCAAACGCTCAATCAATTTGCGATTTGGCTTCTCCGAAA
Organism: Candidatus Acidiferrales bacterium; assembly: GCA_035943235.1. Taxonomy (GTDB): domain Bacteria; phylum Acidobacteriota; class Terriglobia; order Acidiferrales; family UBA7541; genus DAHUXN01. The sequence continues at coordinate 13,296 of DASZCH010000230.1, read as the reverse complement.
AGAAATCGACGATGCTTCCGGCAATCTTCGGGCCAATTTCGTTCACTTCCGTCAGTTCTTCGAGCGTGGCGTTGGCGATTTTCTCGAGCGAGCCAAAGTGCTCGGCAAGCAATTGCGCGGTGCGCTCGCCGACAAATCCGATGCCGAGCGCGTAAATCAGCCGCGACAGCTCGTTCTTCTTGCTCGCGGCAATTTCGTCCAGCAGATTCTGCGCGGATTTCTCCGCCATGCGCTCGAGCGCCGCAACTTCGTCAAGTTCCAGTTCATAGAGGCTCGCGAAATCCTTGACGATTCCCTTCTCGATGAGCTGATCGACGATTTTTTCGCCCAGGCCGTCGATATTCATCGCGTGCCGCCCCGCGAAATGAATCAGCGACTCCTTCCGTTTCGCCGGACACGCAGCATTCACACAGCGATAAGCGACTTCGCCCTCCACACGGTGAATTCGAGTGCCGCAAACGGGACATTTCTCCGGCACGCGCACGGTTTTCTCTTCCTTGCCGTGCTTAACCACTTTCAGGACGTGCGGAATCACGTCGCCCGCGCGCTCGACCAGCACCGTGTCGCCTTCGTGAATATTCAGGCGCTCGATTTCGTCCATGTTGTGCAGGGTGGATTTGCTGACCGTGACGCCCCCGATCGGCACCGGCTCGAAAAACGCCACGGGCGTGAGCGTCCCCGTGCGGCCAACGTTGAAGCCAATCTCGCGCACCACGGTCGTCGCCTGCCGCGCGGCCCATTTGTAAGCGATCGCCCAGCGCGGCGCCTTCGACGTGTAGCCCAATTCCGCCTGCATGCTCACTTCGTTCACCTTCACCACCACGCCGTCAACTTCGTACGGCAATTTCTCGCGCTTCGCCTCCCACTTCGTACAGTACGCTTCCACTTCCTCGATCGTTTTGCAGATTTCGAAATCGCCGCTGGCCTTGAAGCGGAGCTTCGTCAATGCTTCGAGCGAGAGCGAGTGCAGTTTCAGCGGCACGCGTCCATTTGCCAGCAAGTAATAGGCGAAGAATTCCAGTTTGCGCGACGCGGTGATCGCGGGATTCAGCATGCGGACCGCGCCCGCAGCCGCGTTGCGCGGATTCGCGAAGTGCTTGCCGCCCTGCGCGTCCTGCTGCTTGTTGAGAGCTTCAAACGTGGCGCGGTTCATGATTGTTTCACCGCGGACTTCGATATCCAGCGGCAACGACAACTTTTTCAGCATTTCGCGGTCGAGACGCAGCGGAATCGAACGAATCGTCTTCACGTTCGGCGTCACGTCTTCGCCTGTTTGACCGTCGCCGCGCGTCACTCCACGCACCAGCATCGCATTTTCGTAAATCAGCGCGATGCTCAAGCCGTCGAATTTGTGCTCGGCCACATAGTCAATGCGCTCGCGCCCCGCTAGTTCGCGCACGCGACGGTCAAAATCCTCCAGCTCCTCGAACGTGTACGCGTTGTCGAGGCTCATCATCGGCCGCGTATGCCGGTAAGTTTGAAAACCCTCGCGAGGCGCGCCGCCAACGCGCAGCGTCGGCGAATCCGCGGTGATAATCTCCGGATGCTCGGCTTCGAGCGACTTCAACTTGCTCATCAGCCGGTCGAATTCGGCGTCCGACACGCTAGGCGCATCGAGCACGTAATATTGATATTCGTGCTTGCGAATCTGCTCGCGCAATTTCTCGACTTCTTTGATCAACGTCGTGCTCGCCGCCATCACTGCCCTGCTTTCATGGTCTCTTATTTCCTCGTCGACACTGCGTCCGTTGCCGCGCCCCCGCGCAAAATGCAAGATATTATACAATGCGCGCTGTTTTGTGACTTAAGCAGCATTGTCCGTAATCCGATGCTCGACAAAATTCACGACGCCCTGCTCATCTACAATCCGGCCAGCGGCCGCCGCAGAGATAAGCGCCTCCGCGATATCGGAGCCGCCGCGCGCATACTGAAGGACGCCGGAATTGTCGCGGAAGCAGTAGCCACCACCGGCCCCGGTTCCGCCACGGACCTCGCTCGCAATGCCGTGGGCGACGCGCGTCAACTGGTGATCGTCTGCGGCGGCGACGGCACCATCAACGAAGCCGTCAACGGCCTCGCTGCAAGCCACGTGCCGCTCGCCGTTCTCCCCGCGGGCACTGCAAATATCCTCGCGAAGGAATTGGACATCCCGTGGAACATCCCCGCAGCGGCGCGCCTGATCGCGCGCGGGAGCCTTGCGCGCATCGCCTTAGGTGAAATTGCCTGGAATGAAAATTCACCCGACGGTTCGCTGGCCGATTCCTTGAAGAAGACGCGATATTTTCTTTGCGTTTCTGGCGCGGGACCTGACGGCGCGATTGTCCATGGCATCGACCTCGCAAAAAAATTGCGCCTCGGGATATGGGCATATTGGCAGGAAGGCCTGCGGCAATTTTTCACCTACCGTTTCGCGCGCTTCCGCATCCGCTCACGCGAACACGAAATGGAGGCCTCGCTCATCGTCGTTGGGCGCACAAAATATTACGGCGGCCCATTTCGCATCACCACAGGCGCCAGCCTGTTCGAGAACGCATTTGAAATTGTGGCTTATGAGGGGCGGAGCCGCTTCGGCGTCCTCATGTGCTTGCCAGCGATCTGGCTCGGCTGCCTGCCGCGCGTTCCGGGAATCCATCATTGGAAGACGACCGAATTAACATGCGAGGCAATCGACGCCGATGAAATTTTTTCCCAAGTCGATGGCGAACCCGCCGCCGCACTGCCTGTGCGATTCCGCATAGTACCCGACGCCCTAACGCTGGTATTGCCCGAGGGCGCCGCCCCGCCGAACTCTTGACCGCGGCAGCATCCTTTCCATTGTCATTCAGAGGAGCCACGCGACGAGGAATCTGCTGCTCTTCTTGTTGTCGTCTCGTCGAGATTGCTTGTCGCTTATCAGCCCCGGCGAATTGCCGCAGGCGGGGAATCTGCTTTTTCGCCCACGGATTCTCCGAATCAGCGGTTACAATGCTGCGTCCACTATTTGCCGAGCCGGTAAATTGAATCCGATTACTAATGCATTGGCGGCCCTGGCTCTCGATCGCGCGGGCCTCAGGCGTGTAAGCCGCATGGCGATGCCCATCCTCATCGTCGCTGGCGTGGCGCCCGATTTGGATTTGCTGAGTTATCTTGGCGGCGCGAGTGCCTACCTCCATTATCGCTGCGCCGTTCTACATTCGATTCTCGGCGCGCCGATTCTGGCGATTGCGATTGCGCTGACTTTCTGGTTCGCAGCTCGTCGCAATAAAGCCGCGCCATTGCAATTCTCACGCGTGCTTCTCTTGTGCGGCATCGGAGTCGGCGTGCACATTTTGCTCGATCTTGCCACAGCGGATGGCGTGCAACTGTTGTGGCCTTTTCGCGCGCGTTGGTTTTCGTGGGACTTGCTCAGTGGCGTCGATCCGTGGATTTTGGCCGTCCTCGCCGCCGGACTCTTACTGCCCGCCCTATTTCACCTCGTGAGCGAGGAGATCGCTTCCAAGAAAAAGCTCCCGCGTCCGTCGAAAGGCGCCATCACCGCGCTCGCGATTGTCGCGCTCTATCTTGGCGCGCGCGCCGAACTGCATGCCACCGCTGTGCAAACTCTTCTCGCAAATGACTACCACGGCGCAATGCCCCTCGTTGCGGGAGCGTTTCCGGATTCCGCGTCGCTTTTTTTGTGGCGTGGCGTGCTCGATACGAAAAACACAATTGAAGTGGTCAGCGTTCCGGTGGGTGGCGGAGATGTCTTCGACGCAAACTCCAGCCTGACACATTACAAGCCGGGAAGTTCGCCGGCCCTCGCCGCGGCTCGCAACGCACCTCTCGCGCAAGAATTCATCCGGTACGCGCGATTCCCGCTGGCCGATCTCGAAAACACCGCCGGCGGCTATCGCGTCACGCTGCGAGACCTTCGCTTCCCCGACGACGCCGACACGCCCGACAATCTGGTCGCCGTCATCGACCTAAACACCAACTTCACTCTTCGCGCCCAGACGATACAGTTCGCCAACGAACAGCAGAACCCTTCGCGTTGAAGTCCCCGCAGGACTAACTATTTCGATTCTCCGGCTGGCGCCGTGCGCAAAAGCCAGCGGCTGACGAAATAAATCACCGTGATCAACGCCACGGGTATCAACAGCGTCGCGACTTTGTGCTGTAACATCGTGCGCTCCACGTTTTCGCCGTAGCGCATCGCAAATAGCCCTTCGATCGTGTATCGCAGCCCGCGTCCGCACAAAATGCCCAGCACGAACCTCGCCCGCGGCACTTCCGCGATTCCCTCCGCAATCACAAACAGCTTGAATTGCATCGGCGGCGGCAAAATCGCAGGGACAAACACGCTCAGGAAAGCATTTTCGTTCACCCATTTGCGAATTCGCCCGCCGGGCTTCGGCCCGCGCTTGCGCCGGTACGCCTCGCCGCCCTTTTTTGCCAGCAGGTACAGCCAGATGCATCCCGCGAGCGACCCAAAAGTCGCCATCACCGCGTAATAAGCCATTCGCCCGGGTCGCTGAATCACAAAGTCCATGAACAGCAGATCCGTCACAAACGGAAACGACAGCACGGACGAATCCAGGAACGCGATCACGAACAGCCCGCCGCCGCCGAGCATTGCGACGACCCTCGTTAACCATGCCGGAATTTTGGGAATTTTTACCATGACCTACATTTCTTGCCGGGAACGTCGCTCGTCAATGACCGGCGCATTGTAGCAGAGATGCGCTGGCCCCCTTGCGCCAGGGTCTGCGATGCCCAACATCTGCCTCATCGCATAATCCAAATCCTCGAAGTTCCTAGCTATGCTTCGCTACATGTGCCATGCTCCTTCCCCGTGGCGAAGCTCAAGCTTTCCATACCAGAAGCCCTGCCGGCCAACCCCATGAATTTGGCATGCCCTTTCTGCAAGGCAGGACCCGGCCATGATTGCGCCACAACTTCGGGCAAGTTCTCGGCCATTCACATCGAGAGGATCAAAGCTGCAGCGTCCCTCGACAAGGCAAACAAACGCACGGAAGAGCAACGTCGCGGCCGAAAGTGACCCGCTGCCGACGGTCGCGCCCGTGGAAGAGAAGCCGAACATTAGGGTATACTGCGGAACTGCACTTCCCCACTGAGGAGGCGAAAGTGAAGAAATTCATCGCAACATTTTGTGCGCTGTTTGTGGCCCTTGCCATCTTGGCAATTCCCGGATTCGCGCAACAGGACAAAAGCAAGCGTCCTAGCCCGCCCGCGAATGCCCAATGCAAATTCTCCGACGGAAACACGATCACCGTGGATTATTCGAGCCCGCGAATGAAAGGCCGCAAAATCTACGGCGGACTAGTCCCGTGGGACAAAGTATGGCGTCTCGGCGCGAATGAAGCGACCACGTTCGTTCCTAGTGTCAACGTCACGGTCGGCGACAAAGACGTTCCCGCCGGCAGCTACACACTCGACGCGATTCCTACGGCCGACAAATGGACGCTGATCGTCAGCAAGAAAACAGGCATGTGGGGAATTCCCTACCCCGGCGAACAGTTCGATTTCACGCGCACAGATGACGTGCAAGTCACGCAGCTCAGCGCCCCGGTCGAGGACTTCACCATTTCCTTCGACAGCGCGGGCGACACCTGCACCATGCACGCGGATTGGGAGACTACGCGCGCCTCGGTCACCATCAAGGAGAAAAAGTAGCCGAAGAGCGCACAGCTTCTGTGACGGGTTCACAACCTTAACTTTAAGACTTTAAGCACGTCCCAATTAACGGGGAACTAGGAAACTGGCGTTTTCGAACGACAGTAGCCTGTTCCCTACCCCTCAGTTATCGAAGGATTCAAGAGCAACCTCTCAAATCGGGCAGAAAAACCGCCTTAACCCCATTCCGTCGTCGGGGCAATGTAAAAAAAACGCCCGGCGCCGCGAAACTCCTGCGAAGCCGGACGTTTGCGAGGACAACCGCTATCTTCCAGGCCGTTAAGACCTAAAACGAGATGCTGACGGCAACCGCATAGTTAGGATACCTTTCGTCAACCAGGTAGTAACCGTCATCCGTGTATTCGATAAAACAGTCGTCGTCTTCGTACCAGTCGGGTCCCCAGAATTCCGGGATCGGGTCAAGTATGTCGAACCAGTACCCCTCGTATTGGAAGCGGGGATAGCCGCCCACAACGAGGAACGGAAGGCTGTAAACGCGGAAGAAGTGCTCGCGGCCAAAGTGCACGCGGTAAAAATCATCGTCAATGTGGTAGCCGTGATAACCGCCGCGTTGACGCCAGTCGCGGTGCTCTGACTGCCAGTTGCGAGCACGATGCTCCTGCCAGGTGTGCTGCTGTTCCTGCTGCCACTGGCGTTGCCGCTGTGGCGTGCGCTGCATCTCGACAGGCCTTCTATTTTGCTGGACTCGTGTTTGCTGATACCGATTCCGTTGCTGCTGCTGAACCCGTTGTTGCTCCTGATTCCCGTTCTGCTGCTGGACCTGATTCCGTTGCTCTTGGACCCGTTGTTGCTCCTGATTCCTATTCGTCCGTTGCACGCGCTGCTGTTCCTGACTCCGTTGTTGCTCCTGATTCCGTTGTTGCTGCTGGACTCGTTGCTGTTCCTTGCTTCGGTCCTGCTGCTGCACGCGTTGCTGTTCCTGATTCCGCTGCTGCTGCACCCGCTGCTGCTCCTGATTCTGTTGTTGCTGTTGTCGCTCCCGCTGCGGCGGCTGTTGCGTCCGGGTTCGCTGGGGCGGCGTAGCGCGTTGTTGTTTTTGTGGTTTCGTCTGCTGTTCTTGTTGCCTTTTCTTTTCTTGTTGTTGCTGCTTTTCCTTGTCTTGGTCCTGCGGTTGCGGCTGATATGCATAGCCCAGCGCAGGCGTCCCCAAAAGCACAAAGGCCAAAAGGCCGGTGCCGACAAGCCCAAATCGTCTCATCGCGGTTTACCTCGGTTATAGCTTGCCCTCATCCCTGAATTTTTCCTATACGCTTCACAACGGATACGAGTCAGGTATATCGCGGAGAGCCGTCTAAAGGCTCCTTTCCCCCAATTTCAGGCCTTCTTTCAAGGGCCGATCGTCGCAAACCGCTCATTGTTCGCCTCTGCCGTTCTTGACGAAAGCCCCGAATCCTGCTACAAAGATTCGTTTCTAAACCTGTCTGCATTCGACCCATACGGCTCCCGCGAGGAGCTTTTAAATCATCCGGAGGAAGAATGTCACTCGAAGCATGGACTGCTGGATTCACACGTGTGGGCTGGCGCTCACGGAGGGCCTCCTGATGCGCAAATGGTGCGCTGGTGTTTCATGGCTCGGGAACCGTTTCGCCCCATTCGCTAAAATCGGCGCGACCGGCATGACCCTCGCATTTCTCGGCGCGGTCGCGGCTCACGCTCAATCGGCGCCCGAACCGGGCGGCGAGGCGAATCTGAAAGTCCCCGATCTGACGCAGGTGAATTTCCTCGGCGTCAACGGGCACACGCTGCTTCTTTGGGGAATTTTATTCTGCATTTTTGGCTTGCTCTTTGGCATGGCAATATATGTACGCCTCAGAAACCTTCCCGTGCACCGTTCCATGCGCGAAATGTCGGAGCTGATTTACGAAACCTGCAAGACGTACCTCATCACGCAAGGAAAATTCCTTCTGCTGCTCGAATCGTTTATCGCGGTCATCATCATTTTGTATTTCGGCCTGCTGCTGCATGACGACGCAACGAAAGTCATCGTCATCCTCGCCTTCAGCGTTCTGGGAATCTGCGGAAGTTACGGCGTTGCGTGGTTCGGTATTCGCGTCAACACCTTTGCGAATTCGCGGACGGCGTTCGCTGCGCTCCCCGGCAAGCCTTTCCCCATTTACCGCATACCCCTGCGAGCGGGCATGAGCATCGGCATGATGCTCGTCAGCGTGGAATTGCTGATGATGCTGATCATCCTGCTTTTCGTTCCCGGCGACTATTCGGGTGCGTGCTTCATCGGATTCGCGATTGGCGAATCCCTCGGCGCCGCCGCGCTGCGAATCGCTGGCGGAATCTTCACCAAAATCGCCGACATTGGCGCGGACCTGATGAAAATCGTCTTCAAGATCAAAGAAGATGACGCGCGCAATCCGGGCGTAATCGCCGACTGCACGGGAGACAATGCCGGTGATTCCGTAGGCCCCAGCGCCGACGGCTTTGAGACTTATGGCGTCACGGGCGTCGCGCTGATCGCTTTCATTTTGCTCGGCGTCAAGAATCCCGTCGTACAGGTGCAGTTGCTCGTGTGGATTTTCATCATCCGCGTAGCGATGCTGGTGGCGAGCGCTCTGGCCTACTTCGTCAACGATGCCATCGCGAAAGCCCGTTTCGGCCACGCCACGGAGATGAATTTCGAATCTCCGCTCACTTCGCTCGTCTGGATCACTTCCCTCTCCTCCATCGCGCTCACGTTCCTCATCTCCTATTTCATTATTCCGGACATCGGAGGCGACCCATCGCAATGGTGGAAACTCTCCATCATCATTTCCTGCGGCACTTTGGCCGGCGCGATTATTCCGGAACTGGTCAAAGTTTTCACCTCCACTGAATCGCGACACGTACGCGAAGTCGTGCGCTCGGCACAGGAGGGAGGCGCGTCACTGGGAATCTTGTCCGGCTTTGTCGCGGGTAATTTCTCCGCATATTATCTCGGATTTACCATGCTCCTGCTGATGTCCATCGGCTATTTGATCAGCACGCTGGGACTCAGCGCCTTGATGATTGCCGCGCCTGTTTTCGCTTTCGGGCTGGTAGCTTTCGGGTTCCTGGGCATGGGCCCGGTGACAATCGCCGTCGATTCGTACGGCCCCGTCACTGACAACGCGCAATCCATTTACGAACTCTCGCTCATCGAGCAGATCCCGAATATCAAGCAGGAGTTGAAAATCGACTACAACATGGACGTGAATTTCGCCCATGCCAAAGACATGCTCGAAGCCAATGACGGCGCGGGCAACACGTTCAAGGCCACCGCAAAGCCCGTGCTGATCGGCACAGCCGTCGTCGGCGCGACCACCATGATTTTCTCCATCATCATGGCGCTCACCGACGGAATCACCACGAACGTTGACAAACTTTCCGTGCTGCATGCCCCGTTTTTGCTCGGCATCGTCGCGGGCGGCGCGATGATTTACTGGTTCACGGGAGCGTCGACGCAAGCCGTCACCACGGGCGCTTACCGTGCCGTCGAATTCATCAAAGCCAATATCCATCTCGAAAGCGCCAAGAGCGCCTCCATCGCCGACAGCAAAAAAGTCGTCGAGATTTGCACGCAATACGCGCAAAAGGGAATGCTCAATATTTTTATCGCGGTTTTCTTCGCTGCGTTGTCGTTCGCATTCCTTGAACCTTTCTTTTTTATCGGCTACTTGATTTCCATCGCCATGTTCGGCCTCTATCAGGCGATTTTCATGGCCAACGCCGGCGGCGCGTGGGATAACGCAAAGAAAATTGTTGAAGTTGAGCTGAAACAGAAAGGCACGCCACTCCACGATGCCACCGTCGTCGGCGATACGGTCGGCGATCCTTTCAAGGACACTTCGTCCGTCGCGCTCAATCCCGTGATTAAATTCACCACTCTGTTTGGATTGCTTGCGGTCGAACTCGGCGTGCAATTAACGGCAGAGCGAGGCGGGAGCGGATTGACCCACATCCTCTCCGCCATCTTTTTCATCGTGTCGTTCTTCTTCGTCTACCGATCATTCTACGGCATGCGCATCAAGAGCGCCCCGGTCGTATAGCGGATAGCGGCGCCGTTCAACCTGTCGAGCGCGCGGCTTGCTCGTGCATCGCGTCACGGGCAGCAAGAATCGTGTTCACGTGTATCCGCACCGTATCCGCCACGCGCCGCGCATACCCCCCGGCCAGCGTCACCGCAACCGGGACACCGTGACGCCGCGCGTACTCGAACACGATGTCATCGCGCCGTCGCAAACCTTCCATCGTCAATGCCAGACCTCCAAGTTGATCCTCGCGATACGGATCAGCGCCCGCAACGTAAAAAATCAAATCGGGATGAAACGCTTCAAACGCGCGGCCCAGATGCGCCTCCAGGATCGTCAGGTAGTCCGCGTCCCCAATTCCGTCAGGAAGGTTCGCATCCAAATCCGAAGACGGCTTTGGATACGGATAGTTATTCTCCTGATGAATCGAAAACGTGAACACGGACTCATCATCCGCAAAGATCGCGGCCGTTCCGTTTCCCTGATGCACATCCGTGTCGACGGTCATCGCCGTGGCAATCGCGCCATCGGATTGCAGTCGGCGAATCGCGACCGCAACATCGTGAATCACGCAAAATCCCTCGCCGTGATCCGGATACGCATGATGAAACCCGCCGCCAATATTCACAGCGCAACCATCCGCCAGCGCGCGCCTCCCCGCCTCAATTGACCCGCCCGCGCCCAGCCAACAGGCATTGACCAGTTCCTTCGAGTACGCCACCTCCATGCGCAAAATCTCCAAATAATTCAGCGTGCCCGTCTTCAATTTGTGCACGTACTCGCGCTCATGAACGCGCAAAACGTCTTCGTCGCTTGCGGGCGCTGGCGAAATAAAATCCGATTCCCCGGCGAGCCTTTCGCGCAAAAGCGTTTCGCGAACCAGCCTGTATTTCTGCGAAGGAAAAACGTGCGCGCCCAAGTGCAAATCGTAACCATCGTCGTAAATCAATTTGAATGGCAGCATCCCAAGTCGAGGCTAGTCCGAATGCGCCGAAATGACAATCCGGCATATCCTATTTGTGCGTACTGGAAGTGTTACGTTCTGCCTGCTGTGTTAGCATGAAGACGCAATCGAAATCCGGGGCAGAACACGCCTGAAAGCACTTGACGAACTCTGAGAGGCAGTGCCTCAATAAGTACTTGAAAATGCCGCGTCGCATTCAATCCATCGCTCTCATGTTCGCGCTACTCGCCGCGCCGCTCGCGCTTTTGTCGCGCAGTTACGCTTGTGCTCCGGCCGAATGCAACATGGTTTGCTGCCGTCACGCGCACGTCCACGCCATGAACATGAATTGCCATCCAGGCTCGGCTGGCACATGCATTTGCCAGTCAAAGAAAAATCTGGATTACGGCTTGATCTGTCCGCTGCCTCCCACTCAGTTGCAAGTCGCTTTCAATCTGCCTCCTTCGGGGCACGAACGACTGTTTTTCTTTATCAATTCTTCCCACACCATGGACGGTTTCTCGCGCGTTCCTTTTGAACCTCCGCGTCTCTAAGTCGCACGTCAGCCCATCACAAGAAACTTTCATAAGGCTAGGAGGCCTGGAATGTGTGTACTTCGAGGCGCGATGTCGCGCGTTATTTTGCTGTCTGTTCTCGCCCTATTTTGTGGAGCGCTTGCTTTTGCAACGATCTTCGGCATGGTGCAAGGCGTCGTTCATGACCCGGATCACCGCCCCATCGCCGGCGCGGACGTAACGCTCAAATCCGCGACGTCGGATTGGTCTCGCGCGGCAAAAACCGACCAGAACGGAGAATTCCAGTTTCAAGCGGTGCCTGTTGGCGATTACATAGTCACCGTGAACCGGCAGGGGTTTGCCACTGGCGTCCAACAAATCACGGTAATTTCCGATTCTTCTCCGGTCCTTCATTTTCCGCTCCAAATTTCCAGCGTGAGTGAAAAGGTCACCGTCTCCGCGCAGACGGAATCCGCAAACGTCGAATCCGTCACGCCGACCACTCTGGTCTCCAGGCAAAATATCGCCCGCACGCCCGGCGCCGACCGCACGAATAGTTTGCAAATGATCACCGATTACGTTCCCGGCTCCTACATTACCCACGACCAGCTTCACATCCGCGGCGGCCATCAAGCGAGCTGGCTCATCGACGGTGTCCCCATTCCGAACACAAATATCGCCAGCAACCTCGGCCCGCAAATTGATCCCAAGGATATCGATTACCTGGAGGTGATGCGCGGAAGCTACGACGCCGAATATGGCGACCGCACTTACGGTGTCTTCAACGTGGTTCCACGCACAGGATGGGAACGAAATAATGAAGCCGATCTCATCACCAGTTTCGGGAATTTCTATCAGACAAACGATCAGCTCAATTTTGGCGGCCACACAGAGAGATTCGCCTATTTTGCAGGGCTCAACGGCAATCGCAGCAATCTTGGATTGCAAACTCCGACTCCGCAGGTGACTCACGATGCCGAGAACGGGTACGGCGGGTTCGGCTCGCTCATTTTCAATCTGAACCCCAGCAACCAACTGCGCTTCGTGACTTCGTTGCGCAAGGACTATTATCAAATCCCCTTCGACGCGGACCCAAACGACGCTCAAAACCAGGAATTCGATACCAGCGGCCTTCGAGATGGCCAGCATGAAGGGGATGCCTTCGTAGATTTCTCTTGGGTGCGGACCATCAACTCCAACATGCTTCTCACCGTTTCTCCCTTTTACCATTACAACAGTGCGAATTACACCGGCGCGTTGAACGACTTCCCCATCAGCACTGCCGACAATCGCTCATCGCACTACGGCGGCGGTCAGGCCACATTTAGCCTTAACTTCGCGAAAAACAATGCCCAAATCGGTTTCTACGGATTCAAACAGAGCGATTCGGAGCTCTTCGGCCTGATTTTCAACGATCACAGCAACTCCAATTTCAGTGATCGCGAGAATGCATCCGGCAGCCTTGTCGAAGAGTTCATCCAAGACAGATTCAAGGTCACTCCCTGGCTGACTTTGACGGGCGGCGTGCGCCAATCCCATTTCTCGGGCGATATCACCGAAAACGCTACAAGCCCGCGCGTCGGAATCGCCGTCCAGATTCCGCATCTGAACTGGGTTTTCCGCGGCTTCTACGGCGATTTCTATCAGGCTCCTCCACTGATCACTGCCTCGGGGCCCTTGCTTTCTTTCGTCACCAACCAGAATTTGGGTTTCATTCCGCTGCGCGGCGAGCACGACGAAGAGCATCAGTTCGGCGTGACGATTCCGCTCCATGGATGGCTTCTGGACGCCGATAATTTCCAAACCCGCGCCCACAACTTCTTCGACCATAACAATGTCGGCGCCTCGGATATATTTTTTCCGTTAACGATTGAACAGGCCCTCATTCGCGGCTGGGAAGTCACCTTGCGCTCTCCGCGCCTTTGGCGTTTCGCCCAGGTACATCTCGCGTATTCGAATCAGGTAGCCGAGGGCCGGGGTGCGATTAACGGCGGCCTAACGGATTTCTCGTCGCCAGAAGGGTATTTCCCGCTCGACCACGATCAGCGAAACACATTGAACGTTGGCTTCAATGCTGATCTTCCGTGGCGAATCTACGCGGCGACGAACGTCTATTACGGCTCGGGCTTTACCAATGGCGAATTTGATCCACCTACTATTCCCAATC
>DASZCH010000229.1:0-14754 GCA_035943235.1 Candidatus Acidiferrales bacterium | reverse complement strand
CCTCAGCAGGGAACGGGCGCATCATGCGAATGTGCAGCGCCGCATACGTCGTGTGGTGCGGATCGAACCGGCGCAGCGCGTCGTGCACTGCCCCTTTCGTTGAGCCCCAACAAACCGCCAGCACTGGAATTTTCTTCGGCGCCGCCGGACCAAAAAATCTGTACTTCTTCCCATCCGGGATTTCCCGCGCCGCCATCGCTACTTTTCCCATGCGCTTTTCCATCATCGCCAGGCGGTTGCCGATGCCTTCGGTAATGTGTCCGCGTGGATCGTGTTCATCTGACGTGGACCAGAAAATCCCGCCTGCCTGCCCCGGCACTGACCGCGGGCTCAGTCCATCCTTTGTGAACGCATACCGCTGGTAATCACCATTCGTGTTGGCCGGTTTTACGAGTCCCCGGTCGATTTTCAAATGCGAAGTCTTGAACGGCGGCAGCGTTTGATAACAGCTCGCCATGTGCTTATCCACCAGGACAATTACGGGCAATTGATAACGGTCCGCATAGTTGAACGCATCAAAAGTATCGTAGAAGCATTCCTCGATGTCGCCCGGCGCCATCACCATTCGCGGAATATCGCCCTGCCCTGCATTCAACGCGAACAGCAAATCGCCTTGCTCTTGGCGCGTCGGCAATCCCGTCGAAGGCCCGCCGCGTTGATACAGCAGCACCACTGGTCCCGGCGCTTCCGTGATCGCCGCGAATCCGATTCCCTCGGGCATCAGCGCGAACCCGGGCCCGGAAGTTGAAGTCGAGGTGCGCACGCCACCGTGCGCGCCCATTACCGCCGCATCAATCGCCGAAACTTCATCCTCCGTTTGCAGCACCACCAAATTGTGCTCGCTCTGGTAGCCTTCCAAATACACGCTCTCATCCGTCGCCGGACTGATCGGATAATAAGTCTGCAAGCCGCATCCCGCTTGAATTTTCGCCATCCCGACGGCCTGCGTGCCCTTCACCATGATTTGTTCGCGTTTTGGAGGCGCCGGTGGTAGCGCGAATTTCAATTCGTGCGAAAATCTTTCGCGCGCATATTCGTACGCGTATTTCGCCGCATTCACGTTCAGCTCGGCAACTTTCCCGGCCTTGCCACCAAAACTGTCGCGAATGGCATCCGCCACCGGCTCAAAATCGAATCCCAGCGCGCCCACCGACGCGCCCAGCGCCAGCGTGTTTGTCATGATGCGATAAGCCCGCGCCTGTCCCGGCTTCCCTGCTTCGGTCAGAGCCCGATCAAGCAATTCCGCGTACGGCATCTCCCACAGAAAAATATCCTGGCGCCGAATTGTCTCCGCGAATTTTTTCTGTTCCGCGTCGTAGAGAATCGCGCCTCCCGCCGCAACTTCATGCACGTGCCCGCGATGCGCCGGAAACTCGTGGTACAGATCGCCAATCAGAGTTTCTTCGTCGAGCGACGAGAGCAAATGCACCGCATCCACATGCGAAGCCACCGGCTCGTCCGCAATCCGCAGCTTGTAAGCGCTGTGCTTGCCTTTTATGTTCGAGTGATATTCGATCTGCCCGAACACGTAATATCCCGACCGGCAAAGCGCCTTCGCCAGTATCTCCGCGCTCACATTCAAGCCGCTTCCCTGCGGTCCGCCAATCATCCAGGAGAAATACGGTGCCATTCGTTATCCGTCCGTAAAATGCCTAACCAACCAGATTCCGCTTACAAATCAAGTTCAGCAGGATTCGCTCAACGGAGAAATCCCAGTCCACCCACACGTAATGATACACAAGCCTAGCATAGTGCGAAAATTACCAAAATGGAAAACGCCAGATGCCAACTGACACGGGTGAATTGTCTTTTGGCTCTCGACGAGTGTCCGAGAAGTGGCCGCGCCCAATTCGAACTTTTTTCCTCTCGCTAACGTACTGTTACTTGAGAAGTCCAAGCGTAGAACAAGGGGTGGACTATGGATGCTTTTTCGAGCCAACTGAAACAAGTTTTTCGACGGCTCCGTCGTGCCCCGATGTTCACGACCATCACGCTGTTCACACTAGCCGCAGGCATTGGCGCGAATGTCGCCGTATTCAGCGTGCTCGAAGGCGTCCTGCTTAAACCTCTTCCGTATTCCCATCCGGACCAGCTTATCGGCATATGGCACGACGCCCCGGGCCTCAACATTCCCGAGCTGAATATGTCGCCGTCGAACTATTTCGTCTATCGTGAGCAGAACCACACGTTTCAGGATGTTGGCCTCTACCAGAACGATTCTGTAAGCGTCACCGGCATCGCCCAGCCCGAACAGGTGCGAGTATTGAACGTCACCGACGGTACTCTGCCGATTCTGGGTGTCTCTCCCGTGTTGGGCCGCTTGTTCACCCGCCAGGACGATTCGCCCGGTGCCCCAAAAACAGTGGTGCTGAGCTACGGCTATTGGCTGAGCAAATTCGGCGCGGCTTCTTCCGCCATCGGACGAACCGTTTTGGTGGACGGGACACCGCGACAAGTCATCGGCGTATTGCCTCAAAAATTTCACTTCTTGGATGAACAAGACCCCGCTCTCTTCTTACCCTTGCAGCTCGATCGCAATAAAACCATGCTTGGCCAGTTCAACGATGAAGGCTTGGCGCGACTCAAGCCCGGTGCAACGCTCGCTGAGGCCAATGCCGACGTGGCGCGCATGCTACCGATCGTCATGCGGACTTTTCCAACGCCTCCAGGTTTCAGTCTCGAGCTCTTCAAGAAGGCCCGCATCGGACCGAAGTTACGCCCCTTGAAACAAGATGTGATCGGGGACATCGGAGGGCTCCTCTGGGTACTGATGGGCGGCATTGGCATGGTTCTGCTGATTGCCTGCGCGAACGTTGCGAATCTGCTTCTCGTTCGCACGGAAGGACGCCAGCAAGAGTTGGCCATCCGCGCCGCGCTCGGCGCCAGTCAAGGCCGCATCGCCGCGGAGTTATTGTTCGAAAGTCTGGTTATTGGACTAATGGGCAGTATCCTCGGGCTCGGACTTGCCTACGCGGCGTTGCGCCTGCTCGTCGCGATGGCGCCCTCGGGTCTTCCGCGCCTCGGTGAAATTGGTATTGATTCGCATGTGCTGCTCTTTACCTTGATCATCGCAATGTTCACCAGCCTGCTGTTCGGACTGGTTCCCGTCTTCAAGTATGCACGCGCTCGCGCGGCCACAGAGCTCCGCGAAGGTGGCCGCACCCTGAGCCAAGGCCGCGAGCGGCATCGCGCTCGCAACATCCTGGTCACTGTGCAGGTGGCGCTCGCCTTCGTTCTTCTAATCTGTTCGGGCCTCATGATTCGTACTTTCCGCGCCTTGTCGGAAGTCAATCCCGGATTTGCCGGCCCCGCGCAGATTCAAACTTTTCGCCTTGATATTCCCGAGTCCCAGGTTTCAGACCCGGTCGCGGTTCTCCGCATGGAACAGCAAGTTTCGGAAAAGCTGGCGGCGATTCCCGGTGTCTCCTCCGTGGGTTTTGCGAATGGCGTGCCCATGGACGGAAACGGTTGGCATGATCCTGTTTTCGCGCAAGATCGGTCGTACGCACAGGCGGAGCTTCCCGCGGTCCGGACTTTTGAATTCATCTCGCCTGCGTATCTGCAAACCATGGGCATTCCTCTCGTCGCCGGCCGCAATGTCACCTGGACCGACACCTACAACAAAATTCCAGTCGCTCTTGTATCTGAGAATTTAGCGCGCGAGTATTGGCATGATCCTGCCAATGCCTTGGGGAAGCGAATTCGCGTATCCACTAAAGACGATTGGCGGGAAGTCATCGGCGTAGTGGGCGACGTTCGCAACGACGGCATCAACCAGCCGGCACCGACATCGGTCTATTGGCCAATCCTGACGGCGCAGTTTGAAAGCGATCCACTCGAAGTGCGCCGGGATGTGGCCTTCGTCATTCGGTCTCCCCGCGCCGGCTCGGAAACCTTCATGAACGAAGTGCGCCAGGCAGTGTGGTCTGTCAATGCCAATCTTCCTCTCGCAAGCGTTCACACCCTCGATTATTTTTATCAGCGCTCGATGGCCCGGACTTCGTTCACCCTCGTGATGCTCGGCATCTCGGGCGCCATGGCCTTGCTCCTCGGCAGCGTAGGCCTCTACGGCGTCATCGCATATTCCGTTTCGCAACGCACCCGCGAGATCGGCATTCGCATGGCGCTTGGCGCGACACTCGAGAACGTGCGCAAAATGGTCGTCATGCAAGGCATGCGCCTGGCATCCGTGGGAGTGCTCGTCGGCATTGCCGTTGCGCTGGCGCTCACGCGGCTAATGGCTGGCTTGGTCTATGGCGTGAAGACCTGGGATCCGCTGGTGTTCATCTCGGTGGCCGTATTGCTCAGCGCAGTCTCCTGGTTCGCCGCGTACATGCCTGCGCGCCGGGCCTCGCGTGTCGATCCGATGATCTCCCTGCGTTATGAATGAGGATTCTTTGTTTGTGCTGAATCAGATGAAAAGAGGCGGCGTTTCGTCCAACGGGTCTTCGAAATTGAAGTAAGTCTTGCCGCTGAGCAACGCATCAATCGCGGGAATCAGGTGCGAGTACATTGACATCTTCGCCACGAAACCTCGGACACCGCACAAGATCAGTTTGTCGATCATGCTCGCTGGATCGTACAGACTCATGCTCAACACCATCGTGCTGTGGCACGCAAAGGAAATTTGCCGTGCCGCCTCGAAACCGTCCATCCGCGGCATCGCAATGTCCAGGATGGCTATATCGGGGGTAAGCGCCTTGGCCCTCTCGACCGCTGCAAAACCATCTCCCACTTCTGCGCAGATCCGCCAGTCTCGCCTTGCGGAAAGCAACCGGCGCAGCACTCCTCGGATGCATTCCCGATCATCGGCCACAAGAATGGACTTTTGAGCGATCACATCGTAACCCTGACTTCCTATGCTTCGCGACTTCGGCAGGCTGGGGCTACCAGAGGCGTCCAGAAGATACACTTTACTTTAAGACTCTACAACACTCAGCATCGAGCGTGACCATCTACCGTACCAAACCTCGTCCTTACACTGCACCCGTCCAGGCGCCCAACGCTGCCCAATTCTGCACAGTCGTCAAGTCCGGGAAAGCTTTGCTTGTTTTTCGCTTTTAATTCGCCTATACTTTCGCCAGCTTTACGCCTGAGGAGGAAAGCGATGGCCCTGACGAAGCGGCAAAAAGAAGTCCTCGATTATCTGGTCAGCTTTCTCAACAAGCACGGCTACTCTCCCAGCTTCGAGGAAATCGCGCGCGCCCTCAAACTCACTTCTCTCGCCACAGTACATAAGCATCTCTCAACACTTGAGAAAAAGGGCTTCGTCCGCCGCGGCTACAACCAGAGCCGCTCCATCGAAATCACGCAGCTTCCGAAACCCGTCCGCGATCAGGTCATCGAACGCCACGCCGTTGGACTCCCTCTCGTTGGGCGCATCGCCGCTGGCCGCCCCCTCGAAGCGGTCGAAGATCGCGAAACAATTTCCCTCGCCGATTTCAGCCGCGGGCAAAACACATTTGTCCTGCAAGTGAAGGGCGACTCGATGCACGAAGATCACATCCTCGATGGCGATTACGTCGTCGTCGAGCAATCGCAGGTCGCCAACGCCGGTGAAATCGTCGTTGCCCTTGTCGGTAATGACGAAGCGACGCTTAAGCGCTTCTACCGCGAGCCAGCCGGCAAGATTCGCCTCCAACCCGCCAATTCGCAAATGGCCCCCATCATTCTTCCCGCCACCGATGTAAAAATCCAAGGCCGTGTCATCGGCGTCCTCCGCAAATACTGAGTTTTTTTTGGGTGTGGCCGGCCGGGGTAGAAGGTAAAGCACCCGGGACGAGGGGGGAACTCGCCCCGGGCTTCCCTTGTGGGTTGGCTGCTTGGGGGAACTTTTAGTACGGTCGCGCAGGTCCTGCGAATCTGTGCCGCAGACGGCCGAGCATCCGATTGATCGGGTGATTCCGGTGCAAGAAATTCAGCAGCGGAGGCCGCCTCACTCCGATCCGTTCCAGGGCTCGCCGAATGCGGAAATCGCGTCCTGCGGACACCATTCCTTTTTCCAGTATTTCAATCGCGTCCGGAGTTCTGCCGGCCTGGTTGTACACTTCCGCCAAATTCAGGTAGAGCTGCGCGTGGTTGCATTTCAGGTTGAGCGCTTCGCGGCAGAGCGTTTCCGCGTCGCCGAAACGCCGGTCCGCCATCGCCGCTAGCAGCCCTGTGTAGGAAAGGTAAAAAGGATTTTTGGGAGCCGCGCCTAATGCGCGTCGCGCGTGACCGAGGGCGTCTTCGGGGTGTCCGTCACGCATGCGTTTCAGACATTCCTTGAATTCCACCATCCCAGCATCGACTGACGACGGTGTTCCCACCATCACCTCCACATGCGACATTGCCATTGGTCTTCCTTTCTCGCGATGCTTTGCGAGTCCAGCGCTGGAATCACTCGCCTTGAAACATTTACCTGCAACAGTGCTGTGAGACTAACGCCGCGCCGCGTTTATGGCTACCGTACAACGGGACAGTTTTGGGACACGGGCGCGGATTAGCCCGATGGGACAGGCAAAAAAGTGTCAATCATGTGGGGAGGCAGAGTTTGGAGCCTAAATTACTGATTCCTGGGCCCAATTCGTGGCTTGTCAAGGGGATGCTTCGTTGACGACCTTCATCATTGAGCGTATCGAATCCCGTGCAAAGCGCTTTTGCAAAATCCGGGCATACGGGTAGCCCAACTTGGCGACGGGGCCTGGTCGTGAGAGGGCGTATATGTCGTACCACACCGATTGGTCGTCAGACTGAAATTCCACTGTAAAGCGCTCTTCTCCGATTTCTCCATGTTGCGGCAATGTCCCGTAGGCAAACCCGTACTTTTCGCGCATACCATGTTCTTCGATTACGTAGACGACGCGGCAAGCATTTAAGGACCAAAAGCCAAGGTGAGAGACCAGGACTGCCACTGTTGCACCTGTCTGAATTGGCGCATCGGGCCAGCATAGATGGATCCACGGCATATCGAACATTCTCCACTGCGTAACGGCCTTCACCGCCCGCGCGAAGACAACATCGCCTTGGCCTAATTGGACCCGGTGGTGGTCCACAGCGTATGTACTCGGCGCGCTCTCTCGAGACGCGCCAACGTGGGGGTACGAAAATGGCTTATCTCGTTGCCCCGATATAAATGCGCCGATCGACTCTCGGCTGGGCTTCGATAGGAAAAACATCGGTCTCATTCCGTCGAGAAAGCGAAGAATTAAAGGTGGGCGTCAAACCACGCCACGGCGCGCTCCACGACGTCGCGGCTGTGCGCCGGGTTCGCAAAACCGTGGCCTTCATGCGGATAGATAACGAATTGCGTCGGTATGCCCAGCGTGACGAGCGCGTGCCAGAATTCGTAGGACTGCGGCGGCGGGCATTCGCCGTCGCTATCGCCAACAACGATGAGCGAAGGCGTTTGGACGTTCTTGATGAACGTGATGGGTGCGCTTTTGGCGTACACGGCGGGATCGTTGTAGACGGTGTCGCCGAAATAGAACGTCATCCATTTGTCGATTTGGTTTTCACCGTAATAGCTGAGCCAATCGGCGAGACCGGCGCCGATGACGGCGGCATTGAAGCGATGCGTTTGCGTGACAGCCCACATGGACATGTAGCCGCCGTAGCTCCAGCCGGTGATGCCAAGACGGTGGGGGTCAACGGGGAGCGAGGCGATGGCGGCGTCAACGCCGGCCATAATGTCGCGAAAGTCACCGCCGCCGAAATCCTTCACGTTGGCGCGCGTGAACGCTTCGCCGCTGCCGTAACTGCCGCGCGGATTCGGCAGCAACAGGAAGTATCCGGCCGCGGGCAGGGCTGCCGCATAGGATCGGCGACTGGGCCAGCTTGGCATGTTTGCCGACGCGGGACCTCCGTGAACTTCGACGACTAGCGGATATTTCTTGGAGGAATCGTAATCCAGCGGATAGACCACCCAGCCCTGGATTTTTTGGCCGGCACCCATGTCGGATTGCCAGTGGAGCGTTTCGGCTTTGCCCCAGGCCGGATGCAGCGCGCTATTCACATGCGTGATTTGCTTCCAGTTGCCGATGGGCCCGGCCCAGACTTCCGGCGGCTGGCTGAAAGACTGGCGCACGGTGGCGGCGGTCTTTCCGTCGCGCGAAAGCGAAATGCCGACGCCGAATCCGTTTGAGCCGAGGCGCTCGGCGCCAACGTACAGCGAAGAAACTTCACCGGAATCGAGATTCACGGAGGCGACGCCACTTTGGCCGTCGACGATTTCAGCGAAGAGGATGGCGCGCGAATCAGCGGACCACTCGAGCGAACTGGGCGAGGCTTTGATGTCTGGCGTGACGTCACGCGCGCCACCCTCGCTCGATGAATCGGCTGGCAGTGTGTAGATGTCGCCGCCGACCGAACCTTCGTCGCTCATCAGCCCAGCGATAAAACCGATGGTTTC
Organism: Candidatus Acidiferrales bacterium; assembly: GCA_035943235.1. Classification (GTDB taxonomy): domain Bacteria; phylum Acidobacteriota; class Terriglobia; order Acidiferrales; family UBA7541; genus DAHUXN01. Next base: position 6,365 of record DASZCH010000229.1, on the reverse strand, counting down.
TCCGTCAGGTGACCATTTCGGCGTGCCGATTTGCATGTCGGATTTGTAAATGGACTGCGGCCCGGCCAAATTGGCCGCGTCGAAGATGTAGATTTGCGCGACGTACCAGTTGTCGTCGCCATTGCCGTGCGCGGCGGTCGCGACCAACTTTTTGCCGTCAGGCGACCAGTCGTATTCGTAGACGTACATATCCGCTGGCGTGATCTGCCGAACGCGGCCAGTCGCCAAATCCACGATCGCCAGGCGCTGCTCGTAAATCTTCTCGCCCACTACTCCTTCGTCGGGCGCTTCCGCAGCCAGCGGACCTGCGGCTCGTGGCGCATTCTCGATAAACAGAAAAGCGATGGATTTTCCGTCAGGTGACCACATGGGATTCGATAGGTCACCCTTCACGTGTGTGAGTTGGCGCGCGGCTTCGCCCGGTGCGGCAACGTAAACCTGCGATTGACCCGAATGCGCTGCGTCCGAAAAAAACGCCAGTTGCTTGCTGTCGGCCGACCACGCCACATTGCTCTCCGCCGCTGCCGCGCCTCCCGTCGCTGCCGTAATTCGCAGCGGTGCCGAATGGGATTTCCACTCCGCCACATGAATGGCCGAATTGGGCGACGGCGCGCCATTTTTCCCACTGAGCGATTCGACCCACGCCACTCGCCGCCCGTCCGGTGAAATCACCGCTTCGGAAATCGCGTGAACGTTGAACATGGCGCGCAGGGCCTGCTGCATGGCGGCCGATGCCGCCTGCCGCGAGTTGTGCGTCGCGGTCGTCGATTTTTTCGCTTGGGCCACAGGCGCTCGTCGCGCACTCGCGGGCAACGTTATGATCAGCAAAGCCGCGGCCGAGATCGCATATGACATTGCACAGCGAATCGCGGCGCGAAACACATTCGAGATTATTTTTGCCACCATGGATTCTCCTCGACGTTAGAAAACAGGGAAACGATACCTGCACGCGCGAAAGCGCGCAAGCGTCTGGTGCGAAGGAAGCGACTAAACAGCAGAGGCGGAAGCGATGTCTCGAGCTTCGATGGGGCGCGGCTGTAATTGCGCGATTTGTTGCCGCTGAAGGAAAATAAAAACAATCGCCATCGCAGCCACCGCCAGCAGCGCCACAATCCACTCCGCTGGCCGCGCGGACCACAGCGTCGTGTTCAACTCCCACAGCGGCGTGGGCAAAAAGATCGCGGTGAACGGATTCTGCGTCAGGTGCAATGCGCCCACCACCAGCCCCGCGCAAACGTAATAGACGATCAGATAAAGCACGCCGAGCGGCAGCGGATGCCGCCCGCGCCGCAGATTCATCCATTGCAGGAAGAGCAAATCGCACGAAATCCACACGGCGAAATAAATTACGCGGAAAATCGCCACCGCCAGGCTCCATTCAAGCGCGGGGTTGCGCTTCCACTGAATCACCCCCACCATCGCCGCGCCGATCAGAATCGCGCCAAGAAAAATATAGGGCGCCGGCCAGATCGATTCGAGAGAAGCCGGCCCCGCCTCGATGCCATGCAGCCGCCGCCTCATTCGATTCCGATTCCGCAGCAATATGAGTCCAAAAATAAAAAACGGTACGATGTTGACAGTCAAGAGCATGGATTGTGCACCCAGCGCACTAAGACTCCGCGCTCCGAGAAAGGAAACAAAGGGACGCCGCCATTGGAAGAAGGCGAAGAGAATAAAGTTTAAGTAACAAAGAAAGGCCAACGCTTGTGGAGGCGTATAGAGTTCGTAACTCGTGGGATCGCGCTTGATGTTTCGCGCGACTGCGGGGATGAACCACGCAATTAGCGTGAGAAAAAGGATAGGAAGGACCACGGCATGATGCACGACACCGCCGAAAAAAAGATCCTCAAAATGGTTGGGAATCGTAAGCGGCATCCCATTGCGCAGGAACAGGTTCGTTGCTGTTGGCGCTAAGTTCCAGGTCGATTGTTGTGCCAGCTCCGTGGCAAAGAAGGGGCTTACCGTGCCCATTGACACATTTGTTGTGCCTACGCTTTGAGCTGCAAGGAAAACGAGCAGCAAATAGAAGAGAATGGCCCAGGTGGCTGTGCCGCGCTGCAGAAAAAGCGAAATCACGAGGGCGAATGCCATGTAAGCAATTGCACCCAGAACCAAAATGAAATACGCGGCAAGCACGAACTCCCACGACGCGCCTCCAGCAACCGCTCCGACGATTGCCGCGGGCAGAAGGCACACAAAGACGAAATAGACCATCAGCGGCGGCCCAAACAATTTGCCGATGGCCAGTCCCAATGGCGACAGCCGAGTCAACCTCTGAAAATCAAATGTGTTTTGATCCTTCTCGCGTTGAATGGCGTGAATCGATGCGATACCCCCGCCAATAACGAGCACAGCAGCTTGAATCCAGAGGATAGTGCGCAGCAAACCTTGCCCGCCGCCGTACACTGTCGTCGTGCTGTCAACAGCAAAACCGCCACGAAGGAAGAAGTAAATCAACGCCACTTCAAGCGCGGCGCACAACGCAGCTGCCGAAATCATTCGCTTCGGCCGCAGCTGTATGCGCGCATTCCGCACAATCTCCGGATTGGTGAACAGGCTCATCGCGAAACGCTCACATCACTTCGCCGCTGGAAAGGCGTGCGTAAATCTGCTCGAAAGATTCCGACGATCCCTCGACTGCGCATACCGGCGCTCCGCTCATCACCAGATCGCGAACCAGCGCCGCAAGGTCCGCATCGTTTCCGGCAAAATGAAAGTCCACGCTCGACGATCCCGCAATCACGCTCGCCGACGGATGCGCATCCAGCACGCCATCCCGCGCCGACAGCCAGCCCAGTAACTCATCGCCCGCCACCGCCACGCGAATCCGAATCTGCCTCCGCGATGGAGCCGCCGCTTCCTGCATCACGCTCGTCAATTTCCCAGCGCGCAGCAAATGCCCCTTTTCGAGAATCGCCACTGAAGTGCAAATTTCCTCCAGATCCGCCAGCACGTGCGAACTGATCAGAATCGTCTTGCCCTTGCGATTCAAATTCTTCAGCAGGTCCTTCAGCTCCACGCGCGCCTTCGGATCCAGCCCCGAAGCCGGCTCGTCCAGCACAATCACCGGCGGATCGTGCAGCACCGCGCGCGCAATGCCGAGGCGCTGTTTCATTCCGCGTGAAAGCCCGTGAATAAACGCGCCGCGCTTCGTTTCCAGGCCCACCCAACCAATCACTTCCGTAACGCGCGCGGGAATCTGCGCGGCGGGCATTTTGTAGGCATACGCGAAATAGTCGAGATACTCCCAGACTTTCAAATCGTCATAGAGCGAAAAAAAGTCGGAGAGATAGCCAAGAAATCGTTGCGCGTCTTCGGGACGGCGCTCCACGTCGATACCATTCACTTCCACGCTGCCGGACGTGGGCGCCAGCAATCCACAAATCATTTTCAGCGTGGTGGTTTTGCCCGCGCCGTTCGGGCCAACGAACCCGAAAATCTCACCGTCGCCAATCGTAAGATTCAAGCGGTCCGCCGCAACCACTTGAGCGGGATTCCCCTTCACCGGCGGCAGGTCGTACTCTTTGGTCAGATTTTCCAGGCGGACCATGGTTCATTCGTTGCGAATGCGCCGGATTGTGTACGCGATTACCACAACTGTCAATACGCAACACGGATGATTGAAGTTCCCAAGTGATGGGAAAGTCTCCGCTTGAAGGAAGCCCGCCGAAAGAATATGCTGCGCGCGCAACCTGGAATTTTGCTGCGAGGAACAAATGACAGATATAACGCGAAGGAAATTCTGCGTCGGCGCGCTGGCGGGAGGCGTGGCCGCGAGCGCCAACAAAGTTTTTGGCGCTAATTTGCCGGCAAGCCCGAACGAAGTTGCACGACCGCAGGAGGAAGCAAAGCGCCAACCGGGCCCGACAACCGGTAGGCGTCCAACGATTATTTCCGCGCATAACGGATTGCATCATCTCGAAGCCGGAATGGCCGTGCTGCGTTCCACGGGTGACACCATGGACGCCGTGCTCGCCGTCGTCACACCTGTCGAGGACGATCCCAACGACAACTCGGTTGGCTACGGTGGTCTGCCGAATGAAGACGGTGTGGTGCAACTCGACGCATGCGTGATGCATGGTCCCACGCGCCGTTGCGGAGCCGTCGGCGCAATCGAGAAAATCAAGAATCCCGCTAGAGTCGCGCGCGCTTTGATGGAGCGCACGAATCACACATTCATTGTTGGACGCGGCGCCACGCAGTTCGCTATCGATCAGGGATTCGAGCCAGTGAACTTGCTCACCGACAAGTCGCGCCTCGCGTGGCTCGCCTGGAAAGCTTCGAGTTCAAAAGACTGGCGACCGGGTCTGGATGCGCCGGATTTTAACAAGCAGCTCGCCGAACTGCTCGATACGCCGCAGCGCCAAGCCTGGGCCCCGTGGATCAAGCAAGTGGTGTCGCATCCGCCGACCGGAACAATCAATTGCCTCGCGGTCAATGAAAAAGGTGAAATGTCAGGCACGACCACGACTTCCGGCCTCGCCTGGAAAATCTCCGGACGCGTCGGCGATTCGCCAATCATCGGCGCGGGGCTTTTTCTCGACCAGGACGTCGGCGGCGCAGGTTCTACCGGACGCGGCGAAGAAAATATTAAAATCGCCGGCGGCCACACAGTTGTTGAAATGATGCGTAAGGGAATGTCTCCGACCGATGCGTGCCTTGAAGCGCTGCATCGCGTCGTGCATAACTATGATTTCGACAAGTCGCGTCTGAAAATGTTCGATCTCCAGTTTTACGCGCTGAATAAGGACGGCGTCCATGGCGCGGCAGCACTGTGGTCGAATCGCGAGACAGGTCACCCGATCAGCTACGCCGTGCATGACGGCTCCGGAGCAAAAGAGATTCCGTGCACACCCTTGTTCGAGGGCGCAGGCGGAGACTATTAAAATCCAGAGGAATCAAGATTCGCAGAACATTGCCCGCATGGAGGTGAGTTCCTGACTCGCTCGGGCGACAGCGCTTCTCTGCGGCTCACTTCATGGATCGCGCAAATGTCGTAATCATCGGAGGCGGCGTCGTCGGTTGCGCAATCGCGCGCGCCGCTTCCGCAGAGTGGCAAGACGTTTTTCTTCTCGAGCAAATGCCGAAGCTCGGCATGGGCGCGAGCTCGCGCAACAGCGGCGTAATTCATTCGGGACTTTATTACACGCCAGGCTCGCTGAAAGCGTTACTGTGCGTTCGCGGCAATAAACTCACGTATGAATTTTGCGCCGCGCACGGCGTTCCTCATCGCAATACCGGCAAACTCGTTGTCGCCACATCCCGCGAGCAAGAGCCAAAACTCACCGAACTGCTCGAGCGTGGCCGCGCAAACGGCGTGCAAGGCCTGCGTATCATTGATGCCGCTGCAATTCGTGCGCGCGAGCCTCACATCGCGGGAACAGCAGCGATCGAAGTACCGTCCACGGGCATTGTGGCAAGCGAGGAATTGGTGAAGGCGTACGCGCGAATTGCCGTCGAGCAAGGCGCGGACATCGTGACGCACGCCAAAGTCGATAAAATCGAGACAAACGGCGATCTGGTGCGTGTCACAAGTTCCGCGGGCGAGATTGAAACGCGTTGTCTGGTAAATAGCGCAGGATTATTTGCTGATGAAATCGCCGGGCTGATGGGTTCCGCCATGGCGAAGCATCGCATCTACCCGGTACGTGGCGAGTATTGCGAAATCGTGCGCGCTCGCAGCGATCTGGTGCGCGCCCTCGTGTACCCGCTTCCGCACCCGGAGGGCTTGAGCCTCGGCGTGCATTTGACCAAGACGTTGTGGGGCACCGTGCTCGTCGGGCCAACCGCGCATTACATCGCGGACAAAAATGACTATGAGAGTAACCCGCCGCCCGTTGAGGACTTTGTCCGCATGGCGCAGCCCATGTTGCCGGAAATTCGCGCCGAGGATCTGATGCCCGCTTACACCGGCATTCGCGCCAAGCTCGCGCCACCCGGCACTCATCACGCAACCGATTTCATCATCGAGCGCGATCCGCAATTCCCAAACGTCGTACAGCTCATCGGCATGGAATCGCCCGCACTCACATCAGCAGGCGCAATCGCCGAACACGTAATGGAATTGCTTTCAGCTATTCTCAATTGAAGAAAGCTGTTTCGTCAGGGAGACAGCCGGTTCAGTGGACCAAGGCTGACGCAAACACCAGGTGCACGCCCCGCGCTTTGAGTTGCCGCAAAGCTTGCTCCAGCGCAGCGATTGTCGCCGGATGCGGATGGCCAATGGCAATCGCGGAGCCTTGCTTCGCGGCATCGTGCTCGGCCAACTCAAGCTGCCCCAAGATTGCCTCGCGTGTTGCAACGTCGTCGAGGAAAACTTTGCGCGACGCTGCTCGGACACCAGCTTGCCGCGCGGCTTCATACGC
>DASZCH010000228.1:0-10878 GCA_035943235.1 Candidatus Acidiferrales bacterium | reverse complement strand
CAGAAGATACTGCGCGACACGGTGCGGCAGTTCATGGAGACGGAGATGCGTCCCGTGCTGCGCGCGTACGAGCGCGAGGAGAAATTTCCCGCGGCGGAGCTGCGCAAGTTGGGCGAACTCGGCTGCTGCGGGATGCTGGTGCCCGAAGAGTGGGGCGGCGCGGGCATGGACACGGTCAGCTACGTGGTGATGCTCGAGGAAGTGGCGCGCGTGTGCGCTTCGACGGCGGTGACGCTGAGCGTGACGAATTCCGTGGTCGCCGTACCGCTGTGGAGGCACGGCACCGATGAGCAGAAGAAAAAATATTTGCGGCGGCTGGCGAGCGGGGAAATCCTCGGCTCGTTTTGCCTGACCGAGCCGCAAGCAGGCTCGGACGCGGCGGCGATCCAAACGCGCGCGGTACGCGACGGCGATTTTTACGTGTTGAACGGGACGAAAAGCTGGGTGTCGAGCGGCGCGCACACGGGCGTCTACATCGTGTTCGCAAAAACGGACCCAAGTGCAGGGGCCAAAGGCGTGACGGCGTTTTTGGTCGAGCCGACTTTTCCGGGATTTCGCGTGGCGCGTTATGAAGATAAGATGGGGCTGCGCATTTCGAAGTCGGCGGAAATTTCGTTGAGCGATTGCCGCGTGCCGGTCGCGAATCGCATCGGCGAAGAAGGGCAGGGGCTGAAAATCGCGCTAGGGGCGCTCGACGGCGGGCGCGTCGGAATCGCCGCGCAGTCCGTGGGACTCGCGCAAGGCGCGTTTGAGGCGGCGGTGAAATACGCGAAGCAGCGGCGCGCGTTTGGTAAAACTATTGGCGAGTTTCAGGCGATTCAATGGATGCTCGCGGACATGCACACGGAAATAGAGGCGGCGCGCGGATTGTTGTACTACGCGGCGTGGCTGCGGGATCAGGGCTCGCAGATCCGCGGTTCTCAGGCGTCGCGGGCGAAATTGTACGCCAGCGAGATGGCCAATCGCGTTTGCGCCAAGGCGGTGCAAATTCACGGCAGCCAGGGATATTCGCGCGAGAGCGACGTCGAGAGATATTACCGCGACGCGCGCGTGCTGACGATTTATGAAGGAACGAGCGAGATTCAGCGCACTGTGATTGCGCGGGAGCTGCTGAAGGCGAGTGGCTAGTGGCGAGTGATCAGTGACTAGACAAAAACGGAAGCGGGTGCTGAGCGGGATGCGGCCGACGGGGCCGCTGCACATCGGACATTACTTCGGTGCGCTGTCGAACTGGCTGAAGATGCAGGACGCGCGCCTGCCCGCCACGGCGGACGAGCCCGACGGCTCGCCGGAGTTTGAATCGTTCCATTTCGTTGCGGACTGGCACGCGTTGACGACGCATTATGCGGACAGTTCGCAGGTCGCGTCGAACACGCTGCAAGTGGCGACGGACTGGCTGGCGGTCGGCCTCGATCCCAGGAAGCACGACAATGTCACGCTGTTCATTCAGTCGAGCGTGCCGGAGCATGCGGAACTGCATCTGCTGCTGTCGATGATTACGCCGCTCTCGTGGCTGGAGCGCGTCCCCACATACAAAGAGCAGATCGAGAATCTACGCGAGAAGGATTTGGGCACGTATGGCTTTTTGGGTTATCCGCTGCTGCAAAGCGCGGACATTGTGATGTACGGCGAGCCAGGGCAGGAGTTGTTGGTGCCGGTGGGGGAGGATCAGGCGCCGCATATTGAGATGACGCGGGAAATCGTGCGTAAATTCAATTTCCATGCTGGCCTTCGAGTAGACACAGAAGGCATGAGGGCCGCTCTGCGCAATCCTACTGGAGCGGGTGAAGTGTCGCTCATTGCTGATGCCCTTGACCGGATGGAAGGCCACGAAGGCAACAGAGGAGGGGGTTATTTTCCCAGCAGCATCGACGTGAGCGCGCTTGAGGCTCGAATCCGGCGCATTGCAGAATCAGATGGCATCAAGAATCTCGAGGAGAGATTTCGCAAGCAAGTCAGTGAGCACGAAGCGTTCAAGAAGTACGTGCACACGGTTCAAGTTCTCGAAGAGCCCGACGTCATCCTCACCGAAACGCCTCGCGTGCCCGGCACTGACGGTCGTCGCATGGCGAAGAGTTACGGCAACGCGATTTGGTTGAGCGACACGCCGGACGAGATTCGCGCGAAGGCGCGGAACATGATGACGGACCCGCAGCGCGTCCGGCGAACGGACCCGGGGCGGCCGGAAGTGTGTCCCGTGTTTGCGTATCACAATTTATTTCCCGAGAAGAAAAGCGCGGAGGATTGCGCGCGCATCGAGCGCGTCGACCGCGAGTGCCGGACGGCGGAAATTGGCTGCGTCGATTGCAAGAAGCTGATGGCCGACGCGCTGGTGAAATGGATTGCGCCGATTCAGGAACGCCGCGCGAAGTACGCGGCGAATCCAGCGGAAGTGTGGAACGTGCTGGAGGATGGTTCCCGGCGCGCGAAAAAAGTCGCCGAGCAGACCATGGAGCGCGTCCGCAAGGCGGTGTTTAACTGGGAGGGCGCGGGTCGCAAGCCCGCCGTGGCGAGCAATCTGTCCGGTGAAGGCAAAGGCGCGGGCGACTGACTGAAGTTGAACCCGATAACGTCAGCGATTGAGCGCCGCGTTTCACAGCCACATCAATTTTCGCTGCGGGCGATATCATGCTAGGCTCGGTAGAGCGAAAATCCATGAGTGCAGCGACGACGTACTCCGCAGGAGCGTCCGGGGCGCAAATGACGCGCAATGGACTGAAAAGCACTCCAACCCACCAAAAATGCCCGCAAAAATGTCACGTCTTGGTCGCAAATGAGATGCGCAGTCGTGTTTCAGTAAGTCGCCTGCAATCAGTGCTATGCATTTTTCTGGTCGCAAATGAAATCGAGTCGTGCAGGGGATGTTTTAGGAGGCGACGATGAGAACAATTCTGAGGGTGTTTTTCGTCGGATTTGCCGTGTTAGCGATTTGCGCCGTCGGCGCTTTGTCGGCGAAGGCGCAGACCACGCCGACTCCCGCGACAACGGCGGTAACCGCGGCAGGGCGCAAGCCGGTCGTCGTCGAGCTATTTACGTCGGAGGGATGCTCGGATTGCCCGCCGGCGGAGGCGCTCGCGCTGAAACTGGAGCAGCAACCCATCGCGGGAGTCGATGTAATCGTGCTCGAAGAGCACGTGGATTATTGGGACCATCAGGGGTGGGTGGACCCGTTCTCGTCGAACGAATGGACGCAGAGACAGCAGGTTTACGTCGCGCACGCGAACGGCAATCCATATACGCCGGAGATGGTGGTGGGCGGGCAGAGCCAATTCGTCGGAAGCAATGGGCGAGCGGCGCTGGCGGCGATTGAGAAGGCGGCGCGCGCTCCGGAAACGAGCGTGACGCTTGCAGCGAAAAATCCAGACGCGGGCGATTCGCAGGATTTTACCGTTTCCGTGGGGAAGGTCGCGGGCGATACGAGCGGTGACTCCGCCGAAGTGTGGTTGGCGGTGGTCGAAGACGGGCTGCATTCGTCGGTGAACGCGGGAGAAAATGCCGGGCACGTGCTGTATCACGCGGCGGTGGTGCGTTCGCTGCACAAGATTGGAGACGCGAAGGGAAACGGGAACACGGCGTTCACGGGAGATGCGCGCGTGAAATTCAAATCGAGCTGGAAGCGGGAAAATTTGCGCGTGGTGGTTTTCGTGCAGGAAAAAAAGAGCCGTGAAATTCTCGGCGGCGCGTCGACAAAAATTGCGAAGTAGGGAATTGCCAGGTAAAGATCCGTCGCGACACGGGATGAGGCAATGAACGGAACGCAAGCAAACATCGCGGTCGCGCGGCGCGGAAACAGATTTTGGACGGTGGCGTGGATTGGGTTGATCGCGGGGACGCTGGACATCACCGAGAACATCGTCTTCAACCATTTTCGCGGCGTCACGATGAAGATGATTTTTCAATTCATCGCGAGCGGATTGATTGGGATGAAGTCTTTCACGATGGGCGGCGAGTCGGTCGGGCTGGGCGTCGCGATTCATTACGCGATTGCCATGACGTGGACGGTGGTTTTTTATCTTTTGAGCCGCAAGCTCCTGATTTTGACGCGGCACGCGGCAACTTCCGGCATCATTTACGGCGGTGTGGTGTACGTGATTATGAATTTCGTCGTGCTGCCGCTGACGGCGGTGCCGCATTCAGCGAAAGCGATGACGGTGGCGTCGCGCGTCAGCGGAGTGCTCGCGCTGCTGTTCTGCATCGGGCTGACGATTGCGCTGCTGACGCGCAAGTACGCGCCTGCGGAGCAGAATTTCGGCAGCTGATTTATGCGCGTAGCAGCGATTTACGACATTCACGGAAATCTCCCGGCTCTCGAAGCAGTGCTCGAAGAAATCCGCCACGCAGAAGTGGATCGTGTAGTGGTGGGCGGAGACGTTGTTCCCGGCCCTATGCCGCGTGAGACTATCGCGCGCCTGCTGAGCGTTCAGGCGCCCGCGGATTTCATCCGCGGCAATTGCGAGGTTGCAGTGCTTGAAGAAATCGCCGGCAGGCCTACAGCAGTGCCGGAACAGGTTCGGGGCATCATACAATGGACGGCGCGCGAGCTTTCGGCGGAAGAGAACAATTTGCTGGCGAGCTGGACAAAGACTTTGTCGCTCAAGATTCCTGGCTTGGGCGATGTGCTTTTCTGCCACGGAACGCCGCGAGATGAGAACGAAATCTTCACGCGCTTGACTCCGGAAGAGCGTCTCTTGCCGATCTTTGAGGAGGTGAACGCATCGGTTGTGGTATGCAGCCACACGCACATGCAATTCGACCGTATGGTCGGGCGGACTCGCGTGGTGAACGCGGGCAGTGTGGGGATGCCGTTTGGCAAGCCGGGCGCGGACTGGCTGCTGCTGGGCGATGGCGTCGAGTTGAGGCACACGGATTACGATCTCGCAGCGGCGGCGGACCGTATTCGCGGAACGAAATACATCGAGGCAGAGGATTTCGCCGCGCGCTACGTCCTCAATCCTCCCTCCGAGGAGCAAATGCTCGACCTTTTTGAGCGCGGCGCGGTGGGACGCGTCCGTTAGCGTCGTGGCACACTTCGGCTATAATTCTGCGTCAGAAACTTCGAACTCGTGAGAGAGTGACACGCATGGCGGCGAACGCACAACCGGATTACAAGATACAACTGGCGGCGTATGAAGGGCCGCTCGATTTGCTGCTGGACTTGGTGCGCAAGCAGGAAATCGACATCCACAATATTCCCATCGCGAAAATCACGCAGCAGTACCTCGATTATTTGCATCAACTCGAAAAATTGAACGTGGATGTGTCGGCGGATTTTTTGTACATGGCGGCAACGCTGATTTACATCAAGTCGAAAATGTTGCTGCCCGTCGATCCGCTGGCGCCTCCGGAAGAGCAGGACCCGCGCGGCGAATTGGTGCATCGGTTGCTTGAACACGAGAAGTTCAAGAACGCGGCGCAGATGCTTTATGAGAAGCAGCAGCTTGAGGCGCATGTTTGGTAGCATCCGGATTTGTCTTTGTATGACAGCGAAGGAACGGAGGGGGAGCTGGTCGTTTCGCTGGTGGACTTGGTGAAAGTTTTTCAGCAAGTGCTCGAGCGGCGCCGGGAAGTGGCGAAGATCGAGCTGTCGCACGAAGTGGTGACCGTTGCGCAGATGATGGAGCAGTTGCGGGCGCGGTTGCTTACGAACGAGGGACCTGTATCACTGATGGAATTTTTCGAGGCGTGCCCTTCGCGACGCGCGATGATTGTGGCGCTGCTCGCCGTGCTAGAAATGGTGAAGCTGCAGGCGGTGATGTTGGCGCAGGAAAAAGCGTTTGGGGATATTTTGCTGCGGAAGCATAAGATGTTCGACTTGGTGTTTGAGGGCGGGGAAGCCATGTCGAAGATTGATGAGGAGTATCTGTGAGACAGTGGCGAGTGGCTAGTGGTGAGTGACTGGTAAGAACGAAACTCGCCCCTTCGTTCCTCAGGCTGAACGAATGGTTAGTGGCCAGTGAAAGACAACGAAGAAACTCGAAATTCGAAAAAGCAAAAACAAGAGGCAAAGAAGCAAGGAAACAGGAAGCAAGGACAAGGACAACGATGACGGACCAGGAAATGCAAAGTGCGCTAGAGGCAATTATTTACGCGGCGGATGAGCCGGCGACGTTGGAGCAGATTGTCGCGGCAGTGGGCGGGGAGCGCGCCGAAGTGCGTGCAGGGCTTGACCGGCTGGTGGCTTCGTTCGCGGTCGAGGAGCGCGGAGTCGAAGTGCGCAAAGTGGCGGGCGGCTGGAAAATGTACACGAAGGCGCAGCATCATGAAGTGGTGCGCAGGTTCATCAAGGGCTTGCGGCCTGCGCTGCGGCTGACGATGCCGGCGCTCGAAACGCTGTCGGTGATTGCGTACAAGCAGCCCGCGACGCTGCCGGAAATTAACGAAGTGCGCGGCGTCAATTGCGGCGGCGTGGTGAAGACACTGCTCGAACGGCGGTTGATTACGACGGCGGGGCGCAAAGAGGCGGTCGGGCGGCCGATTTTGTATCGCACATCGAAGGATTTTCTGATGCGATTCGGGCTTGCGGATTTGGATGAGTTGCCGAGCTTGAAGGAGTTTGAGCAGCTTGCGCAGGCGGCGTTGGGCGCGGATGAAGGGATCGCGCCGACGGAGCCGGAAGAAGATTTGGGTGCGCCGCCGCACGGTGGGCCGGAATTGGTGAGAGAAGCGCAGTCGAGCGATATGCACGCGAACGAGACGCAAGAAAATGACGCGCAGGAAAATAATATCGATGCGGGGGATGTGCGCGCGGGCGAGGAACATGATTCGGCGCAAGGCCAAGTTGCGCAGAGCTCCATGGGTGGTGAGGCACCGAAAACATTGAGCGAAGAGAGGAAAGGCAAATTGTCTCGCGGCGATGCGCCGGCGAAGGCTGCGGGAGTTTGAGGCGCGACCGAAGGTTGAGACGGTTTGCGCAGAAAGCGCGCAAAGAGGGAGCAAACTTTAGAAATGCGGATTTACGGCACGGCTAAAGCCGTGCCCTGACCGACCAGTGAAGAGAAGGCGGGGTTGCCCAGCAGAAAAGCCGCACTCTTTGGGCGGACCGCAAAGAATGCGGCACCGCAATGTTTTCAGAAGGGGCTGTAGCGAATTCGCGTGTTGTAGTACCGGTTCGAGGTGAGCGTTGAAAGAGCTATTTTACCGCGTGGTGATCTATGCACATCTCGCCGTCTCTAATCGCAACTGATTCAAAGCGCTTCTGATGCCAGACTGGGTCTTTGTCGTCTTGGCGTTTGCATTAGTCTTCTTAGGGCTCGTGCACTCGGTACTGGCAATGCTGTCGCCGGATCTGCATAGGAGGGTTTTTGTGTGGTCGAGTTCTCTAACTCGGTCGAGATCGTTCCCAGCTAGCACGCGAGATGCAAGTCGGGGCATTAAACTTCAGTACCGAGTGGCAGGCTTGCTTGGGACTCTCTTCTTTGGTTGGTTCGGATGGATGTTTTGCGGAGCCCTGATAAACGGGCATTTTAAGACGCTGAGGCCATCACCGGTATCTGTCGGACTAATGACACCGAACATTGGCGCGAACTGGTTTCCTTTCGCGGCGGGACTGGCCCTACTGCTCGGGGGATTCTACGTCCTAACGCACCCTCGCGAGATGTACGAATGGCTGAACAAGAGCCTGCCGGTGAAGCGTGCTCCCGCCGATGCGAGGCAAAGGCGTTCCGATTGGCGAATGCGAATCTTGGGCTTGTGCTTCATGGGTGCTGGCCTGGACTTGCTTTGGATGGCCCTGACCCGCCTCCTACACGGAAATTGATGAGGCGAAGCTAGAGCGAGCGAATTACAGAAAGGCGAATGGACATGCGTCTTCGTGTAAGCATCTTAAGCGCGAAGCGGCGCGGCAGTCGAGAGGAAGCAGATTCCCTGCCTGCGGCAGGCAGGCTCGGAATGACAATCGCGTGGTTTTTCGGCAAGGAGTGAAGATGCGCAGCATGGGTAGGATTTCTTATCGGCGAAAAACCGCACCCTTAAAGTCGAAGGGTGCGGCACCCGTGCGTTGAAAGGAAGAAATGGAAGAGAGGCTGCAGAAGATCATTGCGCGGGCGGGCGTCGCGTCGCGGCGGCACGCGGAGGAGTTGATTACGGCGGGGCAAGTGGCGGTGAACGGGCAAGTGGTGACGGAGTTGGGGACGAAGGCGGATGCGGCGCGGGACCACATACGCGTGTCGGGGAAATTGCTGCGCGAGCGCGAGACGAAAGTCTACATCATGTTGCATAAGCCGGACGGAGTCGTGTCGACGCTGCGCGATCCGGAAGGAAGAAGAACGGTGGCGGATTTTCTTTCGGGCGTGCAAGGGCGCGTGTTTCCCGTCGGCAGGCTGGAATATCACACGTCGGGCCTGCTGCTGTTGACGAACGACGGAGACTTGGCGAATCGGATGATGCGCGCGCATGCGTTGCCGCAAAAATATTGCGTCAAAGTTTCGGGCGCGTTGAGCGAGGCGGAGTTGCGCGAGGTGCAGAGTCGCGGGCGCGTGAAAATGCAGCGCGCGAAGGGAATGCCGGGCGGTTGGTGGGACGTTACGACGGCGGGGGTCAGCAAAGATGCGTTTCGGGACGCGCTGTTTGGGAGCAAGCATCCGGTCGAAAAAATGAAACGCATTGCGGTGGGGCGTTTGGAGCTGGGGCCGCTGGGGCCGGGGGAGTATCGTCACGTGACGCGCGATGAAGTGGCGGAACTGGAACGCTCGGTGACTCGCGCAGAATTGCATCCCGAGGGCAGCGGGGAAATTGTGGCGGCGAAGGGAAGAGCGAAGGCGACGGGGCGAGGGTTTCGGAAGCGGAAACGTTCGCCAGCGCACGCTACACCACGGGCAAGAGATCGATTTCCGCGGCGAAAACGCTAGGAATGCCTCGAAGAAAAACCGCAGGCTGTGTATATCGTCCGCCGTTTCCGCGCGAAAGCGGCGTCGAGCCGCCGCACTCTATAGGACCGACCCGTTGCTAGTGGACCCATTTGACGCGCAGCGAATGATGCGTGATGTAATCCTGAAGATTGGTAAGACAGAGAAGGATTTCGAGGACTTTTTCGTTGTCGGAGGGGTCGCGGTCGAATCCGCCATTCAGCAACGAGTAAATTGTGTGAGGCGCGTCCGAGAGCAGCCAAGCTAGAATTTCTTCGTCGACGAGTCCGGCTTCGATGCAGCGGGCGCGGACCTGATCGGCGCGTTCAACGACCAGCTCGAGAAAATGGTCGAGGCAAACACCGTCCATCGCGAGCGCCGGCAGAATTTCTTTTCCGCAGCCGTCAACCTGGCACCGTCGAGCCATTTTATTTACGCCTTCCTTGCCTCTGCTGAGGGGGGGACAAGGGTGATGGCGAATCATACTCCTGTTTTGGCTGCTGGTGGAGGCATGTGCCGGGGATGTCAACTGGCCTGGGGGAGAAGCCGGAGGCAAGAGGCAAGGCGGCCAGGAAGCGTTGTCACGGGTTGCGGCACTGGGGAGTGCGTTCTATGATTGAATGTTCGAAGTGCGGCGGTCGCGGTTTCGATTTACAGCGGAAAGGCCGCCCGCCTGAAGGCGGCCGCTACACAAGCGAGAGCAAAGATTTTGAAAGGTGGGAACTGAATGGCGGGGAATCCGTTGACGGAAGGGGTGGTTTACGAGGCGCTGCGGACGGTGGAGGATCCGGAGCATCATCGCAGCATTTTGTCGCTGAATATGGTGCGGAGCCTGGTGGTGCGCGAAGGCGATATTTCGCTGGTGATGTCTCTGCTGCGGCCGGAGCCTGCCTATCGCGACTCGCTCGAGCGCGGAATTCGCGCGGCGGTCGGACGTTTGCAGGGCGTGCGCTCCTTCGACTTGAAATTTGACGCGGCCACTCCCGGCGGTCGGCGTTTGCCGGAGAAAGAGCCGATTCGCGGCGTGAAACATTTGATCGCCGTGGCCAGCGGCAAAGGCGGAGTGGGGAAGACGACCGTTGCGGTGAATCTGGCGATTGCGCTGCAAAAAATGGGCGCGAAAGTCGGCCTCATGGACGCGGACGTTTACGGCCCGAACGTTCCGCTGATGCTGGGCACGACGGAGCAGCCGCGCGCCGTCGCGGAAAACGTGATTATTCCCGTGGAGGCTTACGGGTTGAAAGTGATTTCGATGGGGCTGCTGAATCCGGGCGACCGGCCGTTGATTTGGCGCGGGCCGATGCTGCACGGGGTGATGCAGCAATTTCTGCGCAGCGTCCAGTGGGGCGAACTCGACTATTTGATTGTGGATTTGCCTCCGGGGACGGGGGACGTGCAGCTTTCCCTGGTGCAGACGGCGGCGATTTCGGGCGCGGTGCTCGTGACGACTCCGTCGATTGTGGCGCTGGCCGACGTGCGCAAGGCGATTGAAATGTTCCGTCAGGTGAACGTGGAAATTCTGGGCATCATCGAGAACATGAGCTATTTTTCGTGCCCGCATTGCGAGCAGCGCATTGACGTTTTTGGCCATGGCGAAGGCGAGCGCATGGCCAAAACTTTTGGCGCGCCGTTTCTCGGTGAAATTGAAATTGATCCGCAGATTCGTATCGGCGGCGACACGGGAAAACCAGTTGCGGCGGAAGGTCCCGATGCGCCCGGGGCGAAAAGCATTTACGCGGTGGCGAGGAACGTCGCGGCGCGCGTCGCGGAGAAGGGAAGCGCGGCGGGCGCGCCTGTGGTGCAGATTCTCTGAGAATGGCGCGACGACTCGGACTGGGCGTCTGCGCGGCGGTTTTGGCGGTGGGCGTTTTTGTCGCGGCGTTTCTTGTTGCAGGATGCGGGCCGAATCGCGCGGGCGAGTCAGACGCACAGCTTGGGTTGAACGCGGAACAGTCCGCGGGGCGCGCGATTTTCAACGAGCGCTGCGCGTCGTGCCACTATCCGTATTCCTCACAAAGCCTGCACGGGCCGGGGC
>DASZCH010000227.1:0-12313 GCA_035943235.1 Candidatus Acidiferrales bacterium | reverse complement strand
GTCTTGCGCACGGGCGGGGGACACATTCACGTGGCTTCAATCGGCGGCGTGGGTAAACTTGAAACCGGCGGCGGGAATATTTCATTGGAACATTCCGGCGGCGGATTGATCGTGAGCACGGGCGGCGGCCAGATCGATGTTGGGGAAGTCTCCGGGCTGATTCGCGCGCGCACCGGTGGTGGCGGGATTCGGATCGTTCACGCTTCCGGTCCGACGGAACTTCAGACCAGCGCCGGAAACGTTTATCTGATGCAGGTTGAGAATTCCGTGCGCGCGTCCACGGGCTCGGGCGGCATTACGGCGTGGTTTGGCCCGGACGCGAAGCTCACAACTCCGTGCCGCCTGGCGGCGGGCGAAGGCGACATTGTTGTTTATCTTCCGAAGTTGCTTCCCGTCACCGTTGATGCTCAGGTGGAACTCGGTGGCGATCATCGCGTCATCGTCGACCCGGCATTTCCTCTGAAGGTGACGTATGGCGAGCCGGATGAAGGCAGCCACGCCGTTCGCGCGGCGGGAGAGCTTAATGGCGGAGGCGCGCCGCTCGTGCTGCGCACTGTTTCGGGCAACATCCGCTTGGTATTGAACGATTCCAATGAAGAGAAACACCAGATGAATCTGTTGAAGCTGCAAATGGACAAGCTTCGCCGACAGCTTGAGATGGATTTGGCGAACGTGAAGGTTCCGATACCACCGCCACCTCCGCCGCAGAATTGATGCGGAGAAATGGGACAACTTCTTTCAGCATTTTTTTAACACGGGCCCGAGTACGATTCTGGAGTTCAGGAGATTAGTGATGACTCGAGTGACGACCCGGCTGAGCGACCTGGCAATTCCAGTAATTCGAAAATCAATTTTTCTCGGCGCACAACGGACCATATGGTTTCCTCTCGCGCTGGTGGCCATGCTTGTCTTCGCTGCTTTGCCAGCATCCGCGTCCACGAAAGTATTCGACCAGACGTATCCGCTGCAGCAGGGAGGAAGTTTTTCGCTCGCAAACGTGAACGGCTCAGTGCAAGTGGAGGGTTGGGATCGCGATCAAGTGGAAGTGCGCGCCGTGAAGACGGCGCTGCACAATTCAGAGGATCTGGACCGCGTGCAGATCAGCGTGCAATCGGACGGCGAGCATATGGATGTGAGCACACACTATCCGCAAGGGAGCGGCGTGGAAGTCACCGTGGAATATCACATCAGGGTCCCTTATCGGGTGCAATTGGCAAACGTCGATACAGTGAACGGCGATGTGCATGTGCGCGGAGTTTCCGGCACCGGGACGGTTGACTCCATCAATGGAAGCGTTGAAGTGCTCGACAGCGACGGCCGCTTCAATGCGCGAACCACCAATGGCGACGTGCGGCTCCAATTGAAACGGCTTCCACAGGGCGGTCCGATTCAACTGGCCACGGTAAATGGTTCGGTTGTGCTTTCATTGCCTCCGGATGCCAACGCTGAAATCAATGTAGCCAATCGGAATGGCGATTTTCATTCCGACTTCGCGTTGCGCACGCTCAGCGCCTACAACCCCCGCAGATTTCGCGGGCAGCTGGGGGATGGCGGCGGCGATATCTCGATGAGCACCGTAAATGGCGGCATTCGATTGGTGCAAGGGCGTCCAACGGTTTAGCTGAGCAGGAAAATTCGGCAACGGAGAACAAATATGAGCGTAATGACGTATATCAAGCAGGGAGCTTTCGCGACGGTGGCTTTGGGTGTTTTCGCCGCGGGCGCTCATACGCAGACTGCGCGGACGCCTGCGAGTGCTCCATCACAATCGGCTGTGGCGGGTGACAGCCAGGCGACCGCAGCGGCAGATCAAGCTGAATGGCAAAGGGACACGGAGCGCTGGCAGAAGGATTTGAAGGCACAAACCGAGGTGATCCGAGCAAGGGCACGAGAGCTTCAGCGGGAGGTGGCTAAAGAAATGGCAGAGAATGGAGTGACGAACCGGGCAGACCTGGACAAACTTACCGCACGGCTGTATGCGCAGAGGGCGGGGCTCGCCGCTGAGACGCAAGAGGCTGTCGCGCAGGCACAACAACTTTTCGCGCAAACACCGGGATTGCTGGATGCGAGCGAGGATACGGGCTGGCTGGGAGTGGAAATCGCCGAGGTAACCCCGGAGAAAGCAAAAGAACTTAAGCT
Source organism: Candidatus Acidiferrales bacterium (assembly GCA_035943235.1). Lineage (GTDB taxonomy): Bacteria > Acidobacteriota > Terriglobia > Acidiferrales > UBA7541 > DAHUXN01. The sequence continues at coordinate 10,174 of DASZCH010000227.1, read as the reverse complement.
AAATCGACCGGAGGGCGTGATTGTTTCCGAGGTTCTGCCGGACAGTCCGTCCGCCAAGGCTGGCCTCGAGGCAAAAGACGTGATTCTGGAATACGATGGGCAGGCGGTGGAAGGAACCGTGCAATTTCGACGGCTTGTGCGTGAGACGCCGCCCGGGCGATCGGTGGCGATTGAGGTCTCCCGCAACGGGCAAAACGAAAAATTGAACGTTCAAGTTGGAAATAATGCGCGAAACATGGAGAGCCGGCTTAGGGAAGCGCTTCCGGAGCACAATTTCAACTTCAAGTTCAACACGCCGGAAATTTTTCCGAACATGACGCCGGTGCTTGGGGTCCAGGCGGAAGACGTCAGCGGACAACTGGGAACCTACTTTCACGTTCCGGGCGGCGAAGGCGTCCTGGTTCGCGAAGTCACGGCAGGCAGCCCGGCCGCCAAGGCAGGAATGAAAGCGGGCGATATAATCACGCACGTGGATGGGGCTGCAATAAAGACAGTCGACGATTTGCGCGAGCACTTGCGGGAAGAGCGCAAGCAGAAAAATATATCGTTGACCGTGGTCCGTCAGGGGTCCGAGATGAAGATAGCCGTGACCATAGAAGCGCCGGCGGAACGTCCTGCCAGGACGCGAGCCGCGGCGCTCTGATTCCGGATTTTTCCAGAATAAAAAAAGGCCCGGGCTTTGCAGACTCGGGCCTTTCCTATTGAAGGTGAGGTATTTTATTCCCGGACGATCTCCGCATTCGCGCTGGGAACTTCGACCCGGACCAGACGTTTCCCGTCGAGATACAAAGTAATCTCCAAGTCCTGGCTGCGGACCTTTAGCCGCTGCAAGTTTTTCCCGTTGCGATGCGCTGGATCGAGCGCTTCGACAGTGATTGTTCCCGGAGTCATTTCCTGCGGAATGAAAACGGGGAAAGTCTGTTGCCCTTTCTTCGACCAATCATAGAGATCCGCGAGGATGGCGTACTGGTGATAGAGGTTGTCGTCAAGGATGGCAATGACGGGCTTATTAAAGAAAAACTGTTGCGTGAACGGCTTTCCGCCATTGAGCACCAAATGAACGGTGGCTGTGCCGTTGTCGAAATCGATCGACGCGGTCGCCTTTTTCGGCCCCGCTGTGGTCGTCCATTCGTAATGCAAGGGAGCGCCATTGCCGCGAAGGCGCAGCAGGGAAGTGATATGCGTTTGCGGACCCTGGGCAGTCTTCACATCTGACGTGCCGTGCGCCACCCAATCGCCGCCGTTCGAGGCGATTTCAAATTCCTCGCTGCCCACTTCTTTTCCGTTGACGGTGTCGCGGAACTCGCCCTTGTCGGAAACGAGCGCTTGCGACCAGACGACCGGCATCAGCAAAATGACGGCGCCGAACGCCAGAGCGCATCGAAGCGTAATCGCCATGCATCGACTCACGTGGGGACTCCTTCCAATATGCCTAGGGCGATGATGTCTTGGACGACGCGCAGCGGTTCCACGGCGCTTTCCACGCGATGCTCGGCTAATTCGTAAAACGGCAAGCGCTGCGCGTAGAGTTGACGAAAGCTTGCTTCGTCGCGGAAGAGAGGACGGTCCGTGATATGGGAGCAGCGCCGGATCAGTTCGTCAATCTGGCAATCGAGCCAGACTGTGGGACAGCTTGCCTGGCGCAGCACTTCGACATTTTGCTCCTGGGCCATTGTGCCGCCGCCCAAGGAGATAATGGTGGGACGCGACGACTCGATGGATTCTCCGAGGATTCGTTTCAATGCTTCATGCTCGATCTTGCGAAATGCGGGCTCGCCAAGCTGTGCAAAAATGGCAGCGATTGCCATGTTGGCGTGCTCCGCGATGTGTTTATCGAGATCCGCGTGGACCCAACCGACCTGGCGCGCAAGCAACCGCGCTACCGTGGATTTCCCGGAGCCCATGAAGCCAGTCAACGCGATTAACCGGCGATTGATGCGCGTATTCGCTGAAGGCGCTCCGGTCGAAAAAAATTTGTGGGCAGGGTTGAGTGCGTTAGTCACGCTTATGGATGTTGATTGTACCATTGAACGACGACAGTTCGAGCTTTGCCCGGCCTTGATTGAAACTGCCGAACAAGCTGCGAGAACCGCGCGGCGGCCGTTGGTTGGGATGAACGGGAGGTATTAGCTTCGCCTGGTTGTCCACCTTGCCGTAGAGGGAAGTAGCGCTTACGTCGAATGAATCGCCGCGTGAAAACTGCACATTGATTGCGCCGCTGTAATTCTTCAGGCGGTAGATGCCATTCGGCAAGAAATCGCCGTCAAGAACGATGTTGCCGGTGGAAGTCTGCGCGAAAATGCTCGAGCTGTGATCATCGACAAGCCGAACATCGCCGCTGATCGAATGCACTTCAATGCGTCCGCTGCAGCGCATGCATGCGAAAGCGCCTCCGACGGTCTGAACGACGAGATATCCGCCGATATCTTCGGCGTCCACGCCCGCGGCCACCGTCTCGACGTTCATGTCGCCAAGAATCCTTGAAACACCCACCGTGCCGGAATCGTTATGAATCTGCAGCTCCGAATCCTCCGGGACAGTGATCACATAATTTGCGCGAAGTTCGTCCGGGGCGATTTGCTCGGCGAGCTGGTGAGTCACGACGTCGACTCGATTTCCGTTTTGTTCCGCATCGACTTCGATTTTCTGGCTTGCATGATCGGCGACAACCATGACCTCGGGCTTGTCCCACGACGAGATGGTGACCGTGCCGCTGGGATTGTGCAACGTGATGAGGGGATGGGGCTGCACAGCGAATTGTTTTTCGAGGTGATGGGCGTACAGGGGAGCCGCGCCGAGCAGCAACATCGCCGCGCAGCCACTGGCCGTTCGCCACAGGGGATTCGAAATCAAAGAGGATGCCATTATCGTCCCTCGCTCTCGGCCATGGTGGCAAGCAAATCCGCTTTCTGCTGATAGGCCGTATATAGGTAGTCGCGGGTCATTTCGTTTTGGGGATCTTCGCGCACGCTTTTTTCACACATTGAAATCATATTGTCAACAATCGCGAGGTTGTGATTGAGCGTGGCCGTGACGTCCAGATTTTGCGCCTTCATTGCCGGAAGGTTGGTAGTTTCCGCGGAAGTCAACCCAGCCTCTAGAGGAGCCATTGCCGCCTGCGTGTGACTCAACCAAGCGGCCTGGTCTTGAAGACGAGTGTTTGTGTTGGCGTGCCAGCTGAGCGCCACGGATCCGACGATGACAAGAGATAGATATGCTCCCGCAAGCGCGGGGCGGAAGGCTCCAAAGCCAGCGAATCGCTCCTGCCATCCGGGGCGGCGCGGGCGAATGAGGCCTTCCCTCTCCAACTGCGCTCGAATTGCCAGCCAGACGTGCGGGGATGGTTGCTCTTGGGCAGCCGCGAGAGCGGAGCCAGCCTGACGGATGCTTTCCAGATCCGCGATCAGCGTCCGGCAGCGGCCGCATGCTACAGTATGCGACACCGCGTCGGCATGGCGTTCGCCATCCATCCATTGTTCACTCAGTTCCCAAAACTTCTCGCAATTCATCGCAGACATGATCTTTATTCCTCGGGCGCGGCATCGCGCTTGAAAGCTTCGCGCTCTTCCCTGGCCCTGGCTCTTTCCCGTTCGTGCAGCAGATCCCGGAGTCTCATTCGCGCTTTGTGCAATTGGGATTTCGAGTTTCCAATCGAACAGCCCATAATCTCCGCGATTTCGTTATGCTCGTAACCCTGCACATCATGCAAAACAAACACAGATTTATAACCGGCCGGCAACTGGTCAATTGCCCTTTGCAAATTCACGCGATCGATAGAGCCGCTCAGCCCGAGATCTGGTCCACCGAAATCTCTGCGCGGGCCGCCGGTCTCTTCGTCCGGTTCCGTGACCTCCTCGAGGGAAGTTTCCGAACCGGTTTTCTTCCGCAACCTCATCAACACCACGTTGACCGCCAGGCGATGGAGCCAGGTGGAAAACGCCGACTCTCCGCGGAACGTGGCAATTTTGCGAAACAGTTGTAGAAATGCTTCCTGAGTGAGGTCCTCTGCTTCCGCCGTATTCCCGACCATCCGCAAGCATAGTGAATAGACCCGGCGATTATGAAGCTGGTAGATCCGCTCGAACGCCGCCGCGTCGCCCTGTTGTGCGAGCCGGAGCGCATCCGCTTCCGGCAGCTCTCCGTTTTCGTCTCGCCTCGTTCGGGCCACGATACCCGTCGCGGCGCACCTGTTCTTCCGATGCGACGCCCGTTCTAGAAGTTGTACTCAGATGTTCCCGGGAAGCACCAGCCGTCAACAAATCACCGGCGTCCCGATTTATATGCCGCCTGACGACGCAGCGCGTCTGGCTACCCTTCCATTGTCATCGGAATCTGTTCGCACGTCTAGGAGGAAGCTCTCGAAAGTCTGGGACGAACGCGGCCTCGAACGGCAGAGACGGAAGCGTTCCAGTCACTTCGGAGGCTATCGAGACTCGCATCCGGCAAGACCCGCAGAAAGGACTTTAGCATCACGATCGATTCGCGCAGGCAAGTATTCAAATCGTAGTGCAAATTGTCGAGGGTTGACCAGGATTCTTGCGGGTGAATCTGTGTTCCCTGGGCCAGTTCCCCGGCAATCTCTTGAAAAAGATCCGTTGCGTCGCCGACCGTCATCTCCAGAACACGCAGCTTGTGAAAATACCTCGAACGGCTTCCGAAAAGAATCCGATAGAGCAGTTGATTCCAGGCTGCATTCTGTTTGGCAGCTTCGCTGCGGAAAAATTGAGGATTCAATGAATTAACAGCCGGAGCGACAACCAACTGCCGCCCGCGTGTCGCGAGCGTTCGATAAGCAGCGAAGAGCGGCTGTCCCAGCCGGTTCACAACGGCGCCCGCCATCTCGACGGCCTCGCGGGCCGACACAAGCTCTCCGCGATCACGGTGCGACAACGCTTCATTGAGCGCCACGGAAAGGACGGCGTAAGCATCTTCCCACTCGCGGACCACGCTCTTATAAAAGAGGTGCTTTTCCTGGGGGAGCCAAGCCGCCCAGTCGTCCTGCACGGAGCTTCGCGGACTCAATGAATTTGCCTTTTTCTGCCGAGCACGAATGACCCCGAGAATGCGAGCGGCATTATAACAGATTAGGGAAGCGCCGCCGATTCTTCGAAGGGGTGTGCTATACGGAGCGGATACTGGTGATGGGAGGGAACCGGGAATGAGAAAGAAATCGCTTCTACGGTCCGTAAAACTGGTTCGTCGTGAAGACCTCCCGATCATCAGACAGGCGGCCATCAGAGTTACAGCGTGAATATTGATAGTGTCATTTCACCGATAGCGGTGGGCCAAGAAGTTCCATGCCATATGCGCGGTACACAGCTGCATCGGCTACGTAGACCCCTGAGGCACGAAGGGCGCGACTCACCGAGTCGCGCTCTTGTCCTAGCTCGGCGCAAAAGAAGAAATCACCAATCGTTGTGAATCGGATGTACTACAAAAAGAAAACGCGGAATCGAGCGCCAGCGCACCAAAACTGCCAGCGCGTCGCGCTCGCTGTCAGAGGAGAATTTGGATGATCTTCATCGGGCTTCCCGCCCTTTCGTCTTCCAAAACGTGCCAGTAAATTACCACGCCACGCCCCAAAGTCAACAATGGCGACAACGACTTAAATTTGGATCTGTAGACACTACGCAAAGGTGGATTCTGTCAAAATAAGCGTTCTGCGGCTGAAACACGGGCCCGATAACGCAAGAGCCCGCCCTCGGGCGGGCTCGCGCGTCGTTTTGTGCCCGTGCATGTCGCCTAATAGGCCGCTAACCCTTGGGCGCCAGGGACAGGCAACCCGCTACCACCCGTGAGCGCCGTAAGGGAGCCATTTGCTAAATTGATCTGGTACGCGCCAACGGTGCCGGTGCCGGCGGCGACGACATAAAGGAAACTGGCGCCGCCCTCACTGGCTGTTGCCAGGTCGTTTGGCCCGGAGAGGCTAGCCGCCGTCCCATTGAGCAGCGTGAGAACGCCGTCCGTCGCAACCGAGTAGCTCGAGATGCTGGCGCTCAGGTTGTTGGCGACATAAGCGAATGTGCCGTTTATGGGCTCGAGTGCGATCGTGCCAGCCGCTGTGCCGCCATCGTCTACGTCCGAACTGATCGTAAGAAGGCTCCCGTCCTCGGCGACCGAGAATGACGACACTGCGCCCATGCCGCCAGCAGGGATGAACGTGGCTGAACCGAAAAGCTCAGTGACAAGCAGGTGCGCAGCCCTATCGAAGGTGAAACCAAAATAAGTGGGGAGGGCCGGAAGAGCCGCCTGCGTGACGGTGGGGTAGCCAACCCTGCCATTGTCGCCCACCGGAAACACGTAGATCGTGTTCGTCCCCTTCACCGTGACGACCAATTGATTGCCAGAGGGTGTGAAGCGGATTTGCGCCGGCGAGCGGGGAAAAGAAGGCGGATTCAAGCCGCATGCAAAATCCGCGGCTGGGGCGCCCGTAAGCCCAGAATACCCCGCGGCGCTGGCCGCACTGCAGTCCTCACCAGTACCGGTAGGGAGGCCTGGGTTGATGGGCGATACGCTCACCGGCGTCATGTTGCCGGATTTGCTTACCCGGAAGCCGGTAATATTGGGGCCGACGTTGCAAGCGCCTGGGCCTCCTGCGTTGAGCACAAAGAGCCGATCCCCGGCGGTGTTGTTCCCATTCTGTGTGCTTACAGTGGTGACGGCGAGACTGTTGGGGAATGGGCCGCCGGAAGAAACGCGATTGACGAAGGTCAGCGTGCCATTGGGGGCAACGAGGAACGATGTGATTGTGCCTGTGTTGCAGTCCGAGTTGTAGGCGCCGGCTCCATTGTTTGCAGCGCCGCTTTCGGTGTTGACGACGAACAAGAGGTGATGGCCCTTGTCCAGCTGAACGCTGCCTGCAGACCCGAGCGAGTCGACTCCAGCGAGTTGAAGGCCGCTGCCGCCGCCGCCCGTCCCAATCGTCTGGACGAGAGTGAGATTTCCGTTGGCAGCACGATGGTAGACGAGGATCTGGTTGTTCCCGAGGGCGTTGGTCATCGCGTAGACTGCGCCGTCTGCCCAAGCCACTCCGGGCAGAAGGCACAGTAGGATACCGGCCATCAATTGCATGGTCTTACGAGATATCGTTTTCGGCATGTACTCTTCTCCTTGTTGGTTTCACTGCATCTTGACTGGATCGGGCCGTCCGAACGCATGCACCAAATGCCCCTGGCCGAGGCAGCGCCAGCCAAACGAATCTTCTTGGCGTGAAGTGCATGCCTTCCATTTCTGGGTTGACGCGGTCGGTCGCGCCATAAATACTGAGTTTTTCCGGGTTGACCTTCAGGGATCCGCTGGCCTGATACACCATACGAAGTTGTTCGTCAATCGAATTCGCGTCCGATGAGATGTCGTCCCTGCGATCGTGAGTACTGAACCTCGCAGTTGAAAGCTGCCGACTGTGAGTCGGCTCTCGGACAGGTGGCTCCCGAGGTGGTCCCTTTTTCGCGTCCGTATATGCATACCCCCACGTTCCTTGACGGGATAGGAGACAGAGAGCCGCGAAGTTGCCCCGTTCCTGTGTGACCGTCCTATCTGACTATGCTTTCTTAGGACCGAGAGCAACGTATGGGTCAAGCCTAAGACCATATCTCATGTTGACGAGGCCCATGAAATACCAGCACGTGCGGTTCATGTAATCAAAGTCTCCATCCGCGTCCGGTATTGGCTGGCCAAGCGCACTGCCGTGAACTAGATCCTGTCGCAACAAGTCCAAACGCTTGGATAAATCAATACACGGGAAAAGCCTGCAGGATCACAACCACTGAACCACACGGGAACCGCCACACGGCCCGTGTAAAAACGTATGGAGATGTTCTAATTGAGTATGAATTTCACGCTGAAACAAAGAATGCAGATAGTGATGGGAATCCATCTGGAAAACAAACTATCGGTCTTTTGCAGCGGCGGCACGTTCAGATAAAACAAATCAAATACATGGGGAAAGAATCCAACATCATCGAAGATGTCGAAGCAGGATTGGCACATTCCGACGCAGACGTTTACACGTATTATCCCGATCCCCGGCGCGAAGAATGGGAAACGCAGGTTCGCCCCGCTTTGGCAAAAGCACGATTAGGCCTCATAGAAAAAGAAACTGGGCTGTCGCGCCGAATGCTTATTTATGCGCGGACAGGTAAGCGCAAGCCGCACCGAAGACATCAAAAATACTGATTTCCAGTCTACGAAAACTGAAATTCATCCGACTTGCGACGCCTCGGCTGTGCTCCGCGGCTGTCCTTGCTCAAGCATCCCAAGCCCTCACTTCCCGTAGTCACGTCTGTAAGAGTCTAAGATTGACCACGCTACCGTACCTTTATTAAGACCGCTAAAGCCCATCTACACTTCGGGCGCACCTGTACAAGATGCGGGCGCACCGGGCCAATTATCTCCACGGTATTTTCCAAGAACGTGACCGACAAAAACAATGAGAGGGAAAACGATTCGCTGAATGGAGCGTGGAGGTATTGCGAGGGCCTGTGTGTGGCGGTGCCGCCACGAAACGTGTGCTAAATAGAAAATCGACGGCCTACCCGATGGGTTGGCGTTGAGTATCGCAAATATCGCTTGCAGGTAACGGTCTAAGTCGACCGCCGGGATTGCCTGCCCATTAAAAACCAGCGTATCGTCCCCGGCGTTCCACCAATTATGAACGACCCCAGCGGGAAGGACTATGGAACCCCCGGATTGTACAACGGTTTTCTGCTTGCCGATTCGGGCTCCAAGAGTTCCTTTTTGCACGATGCCTTCTTCACGTTCGCGGAAATGCACGTGTAACGGCGGGCCATCTGCTCGCGGGGGCAAGGAGCCTTCGAGCTTTAAAATGATTTGGCCCGCGGAGTCCCGCACCCGACGCATTCGCAGAATCTCTCCTGTTTTTCGGTTTTCCAAGTGTAGGAAGTTATCCACGGCTTTCCCCCAACTGCGAACAGTCTCGCTAAAAGTGTTGGCGCAGGGAACTTTCCGGCGAATTCTATCACCGCGACGCGTTCTGTTGGCAAGAAGCTCCGCGCGGCAAGTTATTGCTCCATCTTTCTGCGAGTCTCTGACAGTTTCGTCGGGGATAAAGCCGACCAGGGGGGTGCAACTTTGGCGCTCTCTGTCTCCTATCCCCCACGTTCCTTGACGGTTTGCAAAGGCGCTCGCTATACTGCGCACGGCTCAGCGAGAAATGGAGTGCTGCTTGGAATTCGAACCGCGCGACCAGCTTCTACAACGCCAGAAAAAACTGGAACAGATAGCAAGTTTGGGCTTCGATCCCTTTCCGCATAAATTCGATTGGAAGGAAACGCCGCCGGAGATTGTCACTGGGCACGGCGAGAAGAGCGCGACGGAGCTCCAAGAAGCCAAAGTGAACGTGACGGTTGCCGGGCGTATTCTCACAATCCGCCTGCACGGCAAAGCGGGCTTCGCGCATATTCAAGGACAAGGGCAGAAGCTGCAGATTTACGTCAAGCTGGACGCGGTTGGCCCCGAGGCGTTTCAACTTTTTCAGTTGCTCGATATGGGAGACATCATCGGCGTCTCCGGGCACTTGTTTCGCACAAAAACGAATGAGCTGACGGTGTGGGTGGAGAAACTTACTTTGTTAACGAAGGCGCTTTTGCCGCTGCCGGAGAAGTGGCACGGACTGGCGGATGTAGAGATGCGCTACCGGCGCCGCTATCTGGATCTGATCGTGAACGAGCGCGCACGCGAAATCTTTCTTCGGCGCGCGGCAGTGATTCGCTACATTCGCGACTTCTTCGATGCGCGCGGCTATCTGGAAGTCGAAACGCCGATGATGCACCCGATTCTCGGAGGAGCGACGGCGCGTCCTTTTATCACTCACCACAACACATTCGACGTGGATTTCTACATGCGCATCGCGCCGGAGCTTTATCTGAAGCGCCTGGTCGTGGGGGGAATTGACCGCGTCTACGAAATTAACCGCAATTTTCGCAATGAGGGAGTGGACGCTATCCATACTCCGGAATTTACAATGCTCGAATTTTACGAGGCGTACAGCGATTACCGCGACCTGATGAAACTGACGGAGGAGCTATTCGTTGGTCTTGTGAAGGCTGTTTCGGGCGGCACAAAAATAAAATATGGGGAGCATGAGCTGGATTTCAGTCATTTTGAAGCGTTATCCATGAGGGAGGCGATCGGCAAGTTTTGGCCCGCCGCGGCG
>DASZCH010000226.1:0-5997 GCA_035943235.1 Candidatus Acidiferrales bacterium | reverse complement strand
CCTCCACGCCTCTGCCCACCGCCTCGATAATCGGCGCACGGATAAAAACCATCTCGAGCGGCTCGTCGCTTAATTTCGTCGGCAGCAAGAACACGTCGCTCGCGAGTTGCCTCCCGTACGCATTCCGCACTACCGTGATGTCCATCAATCCCAGTGAGGTTTGTGGCGGCCCCTTCACTTCGCGCGCCATCACAATCGCGCCCGCGCAAGTCCCAAAAAAAGCGCCGCCGTTCGCCGCCATTTTCCGAATGGCATCAGCAAGCCCCGTTTCGGTCAGCAACTTCATGTGCGTTGTACTCTCGCCGCCCGGCAAAATCAGCCCGTCAATATCCTTCAGATCCTCCGGCGTGCGCACAAACACGTGTCCAACGCCCATGCTGTCCAGCATCTTCGCATGCGCCTCAAAATCGCCCTGTATTGCCAATATGCCAATCTTCATGCAACTCCTAAACCGTTCCGACGCCCGCATCCCGCCCGGCCTGAGTGCGCGGATGCACGACTGCCTTGATGTTGGGCCACACAAGCCAATGCGGACGCAGCTCCTCGGCGCCGTGGCAACGATAGAAACTTTGCGCGTCGGCGTTCGCCGGGTCCACGTCCACACAGATACGTGAGGCTTTTTGCTCAACGAACCAAGCGGCCAGCAAGCACAGCAATTGCGAAGCGATGCCCCTGCGGCGGCGCTCCCGGATGACGTCGATCCATTCCAGTTCCCCGTCGCACGAAAAGCGGCGCGTCAGATGCCCGGCAATGAACCCGACAACCGAGTCACCATCGCACGCGACGTAAATCGCGCGCGAAGCCAGAGCTTGCTGCGGATGCAGTTCGCCGTTCATGTAGGCCGGAATGCGCGTCCGCCAGTATTCTTCCGTCCCCCAGTCCGCCGCGCGTATACACGCCAGCGCAGGAACGTCGCGGCTCTCTGCTTCGCGATAAATGATGGTATCCATCATGAGTAGCCCGTGCGCACCGACGCAAATGTCAAATTCACCAGCCCCGCGTCTGCATCAAATCCTTCTCGTCCATCTGCCGCACGTCGAGCCCCTTCATGGCCTCGCCCAGTTCATCGGAAGCCTCAAGCACTTTCCTCGCATCCTGATAATTCGTGGTCGCGTAGACAATCGCCTTCGCGCGCTTCGCGGGATCACTCGACTTGAAAATTCCCGATCCGACGAACACCGCTTCCGCGCCCAATTGCATCATCAGCGCCGCGTCCGCCGGAGTCGCAATGCCTCCCGCCGAGAAATTCGGCGTTGGCAGCTTTCCTGTTTTTGCCACGTGCTGCACCAAATCGAGCGGCGCGCCCAGTTCTTTTGCCTGGTGCATCAGCTCCTCTTCGCCAAGCGTCGTCAACCTCTTCATCTGGCCGACAATCGTCCGCATATGCCGCACCGCCTCCACAATATTCCCGGATCCAGCTTCGCCTTTCGTGCGGATCATCGCTGCGCCCTCGCCGATGCGCCGTAGCGCTTCGCCCAAATTCCGCGCGCCGCACACGAACGGCACCTTGAACCCGTGCTTCCACACGTGATTCTCCTCATCGGCGGGAGTCAGCACTTCGCTCTCGTCAATGTAGTCCACTTCGAGCGCTTCGAGCACTTGCGCCTCGGCAAAATGCCCGATGCGCACCTTCGCCATCACCGGAATCGTCACCGTGGCCATAATTTCACGGATGATTCGCGGCGATGCCATGCGCGCCACGCCGCCGTCCTTTCGAATGTCGGACGGCACGCGTTCAAGCGCCATCACAGCGCACGCCCCCGCATCTTCGGCGATTTTCGCCTGCTCCGCGGTCGTCACGTCCATGATGACGCCGCCCTTCAGCATCTCCGCCAGTCCCACCTTCACGCGCCACAAATTCTGCTGTCCTTTTTTTTCGTTTCCGTTTTCCATTTCGCCTTCCCCTTAAATTAGATGAACTTTCCCCGCTGTCCGCATCTCTTCTTTATTCGGTCCTTCGCCCCCGGACCGGCATGAGCCGTCACATGCCGCTACGAAAATCATTACTTCGTGCCGCTACCGTTTTGATTTACAACCACAAATCGTCCCTTTCCTCGCGCCAGCACTTTTCCGGCGGCATTTCGAATCTCCCCGCGGTTCATCAAATTCCTGCCGTCGCGCGATACTTCCTCCGCTTCCACCGTGATTTCCTCATCGACGGGCACGGGCCGCAAATATTCCACTGACAGCTCCGCCGTCACCGCGCGCACCTCGTGAAATCGATTTAACTTCCCCATCGCTTCGTCGAGCAGCAGCGCAATGATGCCGCCGTGCATCATCCCCCCGCCACCTTGATACTGCCCGCCAAGAAGGAAGCGCCCCACAATTTTCCGCCGCTCGTGATCCTGCTCAAACACAAGCTTCATCCCGCCCGCATTCGCCGCCCCGCAACCAAAACAAGAGTTGTCAGCTTTCGGCTCCAACTTCTCAATCGTCATTCGTTCTCCGCTCCGTTCACGTTTTCTGATTCGCCCTCACCGTCCGTCGTTTTTTTCGCTTTTCGAGTTTCGGGTTTCGCTTTTCGCTTTTCGCTTTTCGCTTTTCGCTTTTCGAGTTTCGTCTTTCACTAGTCACTCATCACTGCCTCATTCGTATCTAAGTGCCACAATCGGATCCACCCGCATGGCCCTCCGCGCAGGCAGCCAGCAGGCCGCCAGAGCGACAAGCATCAGCAGCGCCGCGGTGGACAAAAAGCTCGCGGCATCAAACGAGCCAATGCCGAACAGCAAACTGTTCAGGCTCCTCGCGAAAAGCACCGAGATGCCCAACCCAATCACCACTCCTGCCGCAACCATCGCCATGCCGCCGGACAATATCAACCGCAAGACGTCGCCTCGCTGCGCGCCAAGCGCCATGCGGATCCCGATTTCCTGCGTCCGCTGATTCACCGAATACGACATCACTCCATACGTCCCGATCGCCGCCAGGATCAGAGCCAGGAAACCGAAAGTCCCCAGCAGCTCCGCCGCCATTTTCGGAGCCGTCAGGGAATTCTCAAGCACTTCCTGCATCGTTCGCATTCTCAAGAGTGGCACCGACGGCGCGAGTTCCTTCATAGTGCTGCGCACAGCAGCCATGGCCGCGGCCGGCTCGCCCTTGGTCCGCACGAACACGTTAACGGCCGCCGAATAATGCTGCTTCAGCGGCAGATACACGATGGGCTGGGGTGGCTCGCCCAGCGTCTGGTATTTCACCGTGTTCACTTCGCCGACGATGGCAATGTCCCATGTCTCACCGAGAAAATGAATGTGTTTGCCCAGCACGTCCTGTCCGGGGAACATCGCGTCAGCAAAAGCGCGGTTCACAACCGCGACCATCGCGCTCCGCGAATCATCGGCATCGGTGAAATCCCGGCCGCGCTGCAATGTGACTCCTGCCGTCGAGAAATATCCGGACCCAACCGCGACCACGGGAGTCAACTTCCCGTTCCGCGGGTCTGTACTGTCCACTCCGTCCACAAACGTGGTGCGTTGCAGGCTGCCGTTCATGGGAGGGGTATCCGAAAGACTCGCGTCCGCCACCATGGGCAAGCCGCGCAGCCGTTCGACAACATTGCGGTAAAATTGCTCCGCCTGCGGCTGTGCGTAATGCTCGGCTGTCAGGTTTATGAACATCACCATCTCGTGTTTCACCTCGAACCCGGGATTAATCTGCTCCGCGTTGCGCAAGCTATGGATGAATAATCCCGCGCCCACCAGCGCGATCAGCGAAAGCGCCACCTGCACCATCACCAGGATTCCCCGAAGGCCATACCACCGCGCGCTTCCGGTCGGCGCACCCGTGCGGTCCTTCAGTGAAGAGACGCTATCCGACCGTGACGCTTGCAGCGCGGGAATCAGGCCGAACAGAATCGTTGCTGCAAGCGAAAGCCCCAGCGTGTAGGCAAGCACGCGCCCGTCCAGCGAAAAATCGAGCTGCGGCAATCCGGGCGGTAACAGCGAGACCAACAACGACCGCGCCCAATAAGCGCACACGATGCCAAGGGCTCCCGCCATCAGCGCCAGCAGCAGGCTCTCTGTGAGCAACTGGCGTATCAGCCTGACGCGCGAAGCGCCAAGCGCCAGCCGCACGGCGATTTCACGCTGACGCTGCGTGGCCCGCGCGAGCAGCAGATTCGCGACGTTGGCGCACGCAATCAGCAGCACCAGCCCTACAATCACCATCATCAACGCGCCTGCGAGTACAAAGACGCTGTGCAATTGCGGCGGAATCATCGTTTCAGCAATCGGCACGACCTCCTCGTTTCGCCCGCCGTTGTCCTTGGGATATTCCTTCTCGAGTTCAATCCCGAGCGCATGCACTTCCTGCCGCGCCGCCGCAAGGCTCACTCCGGGCTTGAGCCGCGCAATCATTCCGGCCAACCGAAACGCGCGTTGGTTGAACCACGTTTTCGTCAGCCCGGTGACCGCAACGTCGTGCATGGTCATCGGGAGATAAATATCCGGACTTCCGATGGTCGCGCCCAGATCGTGAAAATCGCTCGGCGCGACTCCGACTACCGTGTAGGCCTGCTGATCTATTTGAATCGCGCGCCCCAAAATTTTCTGGTCAGCGCCGAATTGTTTGCTCCACAGCGCATAGCTCAGCACTGCTACCGGACGCGGCGCGGTGTCCTCTTCCTGCGAAAATCCTCGCCCCAAAAAGGGCTGCACGCCCACCACGTCGAAAAAATTGGCGTTGACTAACATCTCGAACACCTGCACTTTTTTCCCGGACACATCCAGATTTCCGCCGGACCCGACCAGGATGCACGAACCGGAGAAGACATCCGTCTTCGCACGGTAGTCCACCGCATTCGGGTACGGCGTAGGGAGAAACTGCTGCAGCGGACCGTTGTGGCTCCGCGCCGTCGAGAAGAGAACCATCATCGTCGACGGATCCTTTACAGGAACGGCTTGCAGGAAAATCGCCTTCGCCAACGTGAAGATCGTCGTGTTCGCGCCAATCCCCAACGTCAGCGACAGCACTGCCACCGCCGTGAACCCCGGCGCCTTCCCCAGCATCCTCACCGCAAATTTAACGTCCTGCCACATTGTTCGTCTCCAGTGGGCCAGTATTCAGTGCTCAGTGACCAGCACGACCCTTCAACCGGCCGCGCAAGCTCATCAACATCTTCCGGATTTCCTCAATTATCGAAAAAATCTCGACTGACTGTTGCGCGCTACAGAACCCAAGTTGATTACTCAATGTCAGCTGCGTATCCACTTCCGCTAACGAACCTTCCGCATGGGAAATAAACTGAATGAATTCCTGGCTCGTGTGGCGAGCCTGCCCTTCGGCAATATTCGATGGAACAGAAACTGCAGCTCGTCTTATCTGAGAAATTAGCCCAAACCTCTCGTCCGCCGGAAATCTCACTGTCAAAGCGTAAACGCGGCCCACCAAATCCATTGCCTTCCCCCACACAATCAAATCTCGGTAGCCCCTCACGATTTGCTTTTCAATGATACGCATTTCAGCTCTTTCGCTTATGTCGCGTGTCTCTGTCTGCTGCGCAAACAGTTTGCTTTCTGCTGGCCACTGATCACTGACCCCTGGCCACTTGTCATTAAATCAACGCCACGCGCGACTTCGCCTCCTGCGGATGCTCCACCATTGCGCGCTTGCCGCCTTTCTGCTTCTTGCGCATCTCCGTGTCAATCAGGGTTCCGAGTTTCGCCAGCCCCTGCACGATGTCCCGCTCCTCCAGGTCCGCGAATCCCAGCCGTAGAGTATTTGTTTGCGGGTGCTCAAAATAAAAATATCTTCCGGGCACAAACAACACGCCGCGTTCGCGCGCATGGATCAGCAATTCTCCCGCGTCCAGGCCCGGCGGCAGCGTAATCCATACGGACATCCCGCCATCCGGCCGCGTCCATTCCACTCCGCGCGGCAAATATTTCGCCATCGCGTTCTCAAACACGTCCAGGCGCTTCCTGTACACGCGAATCATACGCTTCATGTGCTTTTCGAGCATTCCGCGTTTCACGAATTCCGCCAGCGTCGCCTGCGCAAGCT
>DASZCH010000225.1:0-58522 GCA_035943235.1 Candidatus Acidiferrales bacterium | reverse complement strand
ATCTTGCACAGGCCAATGCATTACTATGTATTCGCGGTCACGTTTCCAGCAGGCGTGGAAGCGCCATTGCGGGTATTGCGTGCGGTCTGCCAATTGTCGGCTACCGCGGGGAAGAAACGGCGTTTCCCATTACCGAGGCGGGCGTTCTGCTGGTTGAGAACGGTGATCGCGACGGCGTGGCCGACGCCCTTTGCCGCATTTTAACTGACGACAAATTGCACGAGGAATTGTGCCGGCGCAGCGTGAACGCCGAGCGGCAATATTTTTCCTGGAACGCGATTGCGGCTCAGTTTTTGCACGTTTTGGCGCGGCAGGAAGAGTCCTTGCGCGTTGTTTGATGGCTATTTCGAGAACCTGAGAGAATTCGCCGACGTTGCGTTGTGGCTATGAACTTTTTCCTTGTACCAGTTTTTTGCGGGAAAGCTGCGTACTAAGTTATCCTCACGTGATGCGCCCGGGTGGCGGAATGGCATACGCAGAGGACTTAAAATCCTCAGGTCGCAAGGCCGTGTGGGTTCGACTCCCACCCCGGGTACCAACTTTTTGGTTCGGATTTTTTGAATGACCGCAACTTACGTGGAACCGAACTGCGCGGCAGGTTTCCCCGGCCTGAGCTTCGATTTTGCACGAAGCCCAAGCGCGGAAGAACCGTTGGAAAAGGCGATCGCGGTTACTGTAAGTGAGCTCCGGGACCGCCTGGGTGCCGGTCTCTGTCATGGTCATCGCGGTCGCCGCGAGGATCACGATCCCAATCCCTATCCATGCGCCACTGCTGATCGCGACCGTCCCACCACTGATGGTACGCCGTGTAACAGCGCTGGCGCTCGCCGCGCAACTGCAACCACGCCCTATTTGCCTCGCGGCTACCGTTGCCGTGTTGCCGCATCTCTTCGGTGAGCTTGGCTTCGGCCTTCTCAATGCGCCGCTGGCACTTTTCCATGCCCTTATTGTTCCTCTGACGATATTCGTGCTGGTCATCTCGATCCTGTGCGTGCGCGACTTGCGGAATCGCAGCGCCGACGAACAACAACAACGAACCCATCGTGGCGGTTGCAAGGGCCGTCCTCTTAATCTTTGCACCAATGTGGTTTTGCGTTAGGTTCATTTGCTCATTTCTCCTATCAGGTTCTCGGCGGCTGGTGGCGAGCACGATTTGAAAACTTGCCGGGGCGGTCTAAATTCTAAGGACCGCTTTCGCAGAACGATTGATTTTTGACCTCCCAGATCGAAATTCGTGTCTATGGTAGCGTGACGAACAGCAAGAGAATATAGAGAGTATTGCTTATAGAAGGGGCGAGGAAAGTCACTACAGGAATCATGAGCACGCACCAGCAAAGGCAACGTAGGTGCGCGGACGCGCTGCAGCTACTTTTGCCGGTCTATTGCTGTGACACTGGTTTCACGTACCGATCGAACCAGCGAAGCATTTCCCAAATCATGTGTTCGATCGATTCCCGCGCCTGGTACCCATGGGCTTCGTCGGGCAATTGTACATAACGCACCGTGCCGCCGTTTCCTTTCAGGGCCATATACATGCGCTCGGACTGAATGGGAAAGGTGCCGGAGTTGTTGTCGGCCATTCCGTGAATCAGCAAAATGGGCGCGCGGATTTTATTTGCGTACATGAACGGAGACATCTTGAAGTACACGTCTGAAGCGTCCCAGAAAGTGCGGCGCTCATTTTGAAAGCCAAACGGAGTCAGGGTGCGATTGTAGGCGCCGCTGCGGGCGACTCCGGCGCGGAAAAGATCGGAGTGTGCTAGCAAGTTGGCGGTCATGAACGCGCCGTAGCTGTGGCCGCCGACGCCGACGCGATGGGGATCGATCACGCCCATGTCCGTGGCCTTATCGATGGCGGCCTTGGACGCGGCGACGATTTGCTCGACATAGGTGTCATTCGCAGTTCGCGGCGGCCCAATGACGGGCATCGTGGGTCCGTCGAGTACCACGTAGCCATCGAGCAAGAACCATAGAGGCGAAAGACCCGTGAACTCGGTAAAACGATTCGGCGAGCCGGTAACTTCGCTGGCGACGCGCGCGTTGGTGAATTCGCGCGGATACGCCCAAATCACGGCCGGACGGCGTTCCCCTTCTTTGTAATCGGCGGGAAGATAAACGGTCATCGAAAGCGGCACGCCGTCCGCGCGCTTATACGTGACCAATTCTTTGTGGATTGCGCGCAGTTGAGGCGCGGGGTCAGCGTAATGCGTCAGCGCGCGCGGTGATTCGTCACCTGCGCGTAAAAAATAATTCGGCGGATCGGCGAGCGTTTCATGCCGGGTGATAAATTTCGAGCCGTCCGGCGAGGCAAGGGCCACGACCTCTTCATAGTTCTTGTCGTCAGAATGAAAAATACGGTCGGCCTGGAGCGATTGCGTATTGAAACGATCGAGAAATGGACGGTCACCTTCCGGAGATGCTCCCGGGCCAGCGAGGAAAATGTCGGCATCGTGCTCAATCATGGCGGTGCGTCCATTTGCAAGCATGCGCATGATCGGCCGGCCAGGATTTTTATAGCGTTCCTGCGCGCTCATGTCCCAGACGAGACGGGGCTTCGCGGAGGGATCCTGCGGATTCAAAAACCAGGTGCGTTCCCACAGCCGGCTGCGATCCGTTTCTCGAAGCATGGCCAAATCGCCTCGCTCCCCCCAAAAAAGTCCAGCGAAGCGATACTCGGTGCGTGTGAATTCCGCGGGCTGATCCGTAAACGGGGCCTTGAGCCACATCAGATGGTCGCGATTTGGAACTTTCGCGCGTGGATTTCCGCCGTCGAGCGCCTCGACCCAAACGAGCGTCGCCGGAGCGGTGGCCTGCCATTGATAATCGCGCGGGCCGGTGGGGACGCCTCCAATGGGAATCGTTTCTTGAAGTGGCAGATCAGCGAGTTTATAGACGGGATGTCCGGTGTGATCCCAGACTTCAACAGTATGCGCGAAATTTTCAAACGGGCGAATATAAGAGTACGGGTGATGAATGCGTGCGACGAGAATGTAGCGTCCGTCGGGGGCAGAATCGGCTATTTGGAAGATACCCGGCTTGCCGATGGACGTGGCTTTCGCGCTGGCAACATCGATGAAAGCGAGCTGGGACGTCGCGTAATAATCGAAAAGCTGTTCATCGCGCGGGCTCGCGAGCAAATCTTCGAATGTCGGGGCTGGCGCTGCCTTGCCGAAACTTTCCTGGATGATGGGACCTTGGGGTACGCGCGATTCAGCAGGCGGACGGCCGCGATTCACGGGAACCGTTCTACACAGCAGGATATTCTTGTCCGGCGTCCACGAGCATGGATCGCCAAGCGTGGAATTCACCGCGATTCCAGGAAGGCGATGAATCGTGGCCGCAGTGGCGTTGCCTATCCAGAGTTCGACGCTCTTATCGGCCGTGACTGTGAGGAAGAAATGTTTGCCGTCAGGCGCCCATTCGGGACGTCCGAAACCTGCGCCCGCCGGGAAAGCAATCGTCTTGCTGCGGCCGTCAGAGACTTGCACCAAAGCGAGATGGGTGAGTCGCTGCGGATTGTGCTGGCCCGAATTGGCGGGATCGATACGCACGCCTGCGATGCGCAGCATGGGACGTGCAAGCTCGGAGATTGGCGGGTAGCGGACCGGTTCCGCGACAAGAATTTCGTCGCCCTGTGGATTGGCAAAAGCGATCGGCGGGGCGGGCGCGAACAGCACGTCGAGGACTTCCTTCGGCGGCTTTTGGTATTTGGTTTGCGCGAAGAGATTCGGGGTAAAGGCAAATACTGCCAATGCGAGCAGGCTCAACACGTATTTGGTTCGACAAACTAAACTGCGGCTACGGTTGCGCACCATCTCTCCTCCAAAGTCCAAAAGTTCTTGCAGATTTATGTGTGAGCCAAATAGCAACCCGTGAACTGCATGTAGAGACGTGAAGTTACAGTATGGCGTTTCAAGCGCGGACAGATTCAGCGAAAGCTTTCCCATCTTTCCGAAACAGCCAATGGGTCGCCGATCCTTCGGAGTTTCGAATCGTTGAAACGCAACAGTGTGACTCATCGTCTGTTCAATTGCGTGCCCAAATCGGCGGGGTGCGATTCAAAAACCATTCCAGTATTCATTTTTCGCTGCGGATGCGGTATACATACGCCTCTTCTGCAATGCTTTAAGTAAGGAGCGACATCGTGAATTTGCGGCGAGCTTTCTGTTTTGCGGTCGTACTCTGCGTTTGCTTTTCCGTGGCGGCGTCTCCGTCTCAAAAATCAAAAAAGAAAGCGAAGGAAGAGCCTCCGCAGCAGGCGGCGAAACACGACGAACAAAAGCCGCCAGAGCGAATGTCAGCGGCGACGTTTGCGGGACTCGCACTGCGGCCAATTGGGCCCGCGCTGATTTCCGGACGCATCGTGGCAATTGCCGTGGACCCAATGGATCGCGCGCACTATTACGTCGGCGCGGCTTCCGGTGGAGTGTGGGAGACGAAGAACGATGGCGGCACGTGGAAACCGGTATTCGATCATGAGGGCTCTTACTCGATTGGCGCGCTCGCGATCGACCCGCAAAATCCCTCCGTCGTGTGGGCCGGTACGGGCGAGGCGAACAGCCAGCGCAGCGTCGCCTATGGCGATGGAGTCTATCGTTCGGATGACGGAGGCGTGAGCTGGAAAAATGTGGGGCTGAAACATTCGGAACATATCGGCCGAATCGTCATCGACCCGAAAGAGACGAACACAGTTTACGTTGCGGCGGCGGGACCTCTTTGGAGTAGCGGCGGAGATCGTGGGCTTTTCAAGACGACCGACGCGGGGAAAACGTGGGGCAAGATTCTTGCGGGCGACGAGTACACGGGTGTTGGTGACGTCGCCATGGACCCTGAAGATCCCAATGTCCTTTATGCGGCAACGTGGCAGCGCGAGAGAAAACAATACACGATGATTGATGGCGGACCCGGCAGCGCCATCTACAAATCCACCGACGCCGGAAAAACCTGGAACAAACTAACACGCGGTCTGCCCAACGTTGATATGGGACGCATTGGGTTCGCGATTTCTCCCGCGGACCACAATGTTATTTACGCCGAAATCGAAGCCGCGGATCGCAAGGGCGGCATCTTCCGTTCGATGGATCGCGGCGCGACATGGGAACGCCGAACACCGTTTAGCGCGCAGGGCATGTACTACGGGCAGCTTACGGCGGACCCGAAGAACGTCGATCGGTTGTACGTCATGAATGTGATTCTTATGGTTTCCGACGATGGCGCAAAGTCGGTGCATCCGCTTGGCGAGAAATGGAAACATGTTGACAACCACGTGATGTGGATCAACCCGAACGATCCGAATTACATGCTGGTGGGTTGCGATGGCGGCCTCTACGAAAGCTATGACCGCGCGGAGAATTGGACATGGAAGGCGAATTTGCCTCTGGCGCAATTTTACGATGTGTCGGTAGACAATGCGGAGCCGTTTTACTTTGTTTACGGTGGCACGCAGGATAATTTCTCGCTAGGCGGTCCTTCGCGCACGGTAAGCTCTTCCGGAATCACGAATGAGGATTGGTTCGTGACGGCGGGCGGCGATGGTTTTCATTCGCAGGCCGATCCGGAAGATCCGAACACTGTGTATGCCGAGTCGCAATTCGGCGGACTGGTGCGTTACGACCGCGCCACCGGTCAGCAAAAGGGAATCAAGCCGCAAGAGGCGGCCGACGCGGCGCCCTTGCGCTGGTGGTGGGACTCGCCGATCATCGTTAGCCCGTTTTCGCATACGCGTCTTTATTTCGGCAGCGACATTTTATTTCGCAGCGACGATCGCGGCGACAACTGGAAGGCCATCAGCCCGGATCTGAGCCGCCAAATTGATCCCAATACTCTGCCCGTGATGGGCAAAGTGTGGGGGCCAGACGCTGTGGCGAAGAATGCATCTACTTCGACCTACGGCGAAATTGTCTCCATTTCGGAATCGCCGGCGAAGGAAGGCATGCTCTATGTGGGCACTGACGACGGCTTAATTCAATTCACGCCCGACACAGGAACGACGTGGAAGAAGCATGAGACGTTTCCCGGCGTGCCCGACCGCACGTTTGTTTCGCGCGTGGTTGCATCGAGCCACGACGTGAATACGGTTTATGCGGCGTTCGATAATCACAAAAACGGGGATTTCCACCCGTACCTGCTGAAGAGTCCGAACAATGGCGACACGTGGACTTCGATTTCGTCGAATCTTCCCGAGAATGGAACCGTGTTGGCTTTCGCGGAAGATCCAGTGGATGCGAATCTCTTATTTGTGGGCACGGAGTTCGGTGTTTATTTCAGCGTCAACGACGGTGAGAAATGGATCCAGCTTACAGGCGACTTTCCGGTGATTTCCGTACACGACTTGCAGATTCAAAAGCGAGAAAACGATCTTGTGGTCGCAAGTTTCGGCCGCGGATTTTACGTGCTGGACGACATTACGGCACTGCGCAAATTGAAGCCGGAGGATCTCGAAAAGAACAGTGAGCTTTTTCCCGTGCGCAAGACGCCGATGTATATCGAATCGGCGCGCGTCGGCCTACGCGGCAACGGCTTTCAGGGCTCGGCGTTTTTTACGGATCCGAATCCGCCATTTGGCGCGACGTTCACGTACTACGTAAAGAGCAAGCTGCTGACTAAAAAAGAGGAGCGCGAGAAGGCCGAGAAAGCCGCGGAAAAAGAGGGCAAAACTTTGCCGTATCCCACCGGGCCGGAATTTCGCGCAGAGGCTGAACAACCTCCGCCCGCGCTTTTCTTCACGATCAGCGACGCATCTGGCAAGCCAGTGCGCCAGATCGCGGCAACAAACGCTCCCGGCATTCATCGCACCGCGTGGGATCTGCGATATCCAGCAACGGCGGTGCCCGAGCAGACGCCAAGTCCGGAAGAGGAAATCTTCTCCGCCGGGCGCTACAGCGGACCTCTGGCGATGCCGGGCACTTACACTGTGACGCTTTCAAAACAAGTGGATGGCGTTGTTACGCAGATTGCCGGGCCGCAATCTTTTGAAGTTTATGCGCTCGGGGCGGGCGCGATGAAACCGGAAGATCACGTGGCGCTTGCTGAGTTTCAGGAAAAAGTCGCGCATCTCTACAGTGCGGTGTATGGGGCTCTGCAGACGGCGAACGATCTCAATACCCGGCTCGGCATAATCACACGCGCGCTCGAACAAACGCCCGGCGCTTATCCGAAACTGATCGCGCAAGCGGATGCGTTGCGGCAGAAGAACGATGAACTTCTGCGGACGTTGCGCGGCGACAACGTGATGCGCTCGAAGGGCGCGGCGGTTCCGGAAGCTATCGAAGAACGCGTGCAAACGATTATGGAGAACGAACGCATGTCCAGCTCGCTCCCGAGCGGTACCGATCGGCAGGGTTACGAAATCGCGTCGCAGGAATTTGCTCGTGCGCTCGCGCAATTGCGCAATTTGGTGCAGGTCGATCTGGCGAATTTGCAGAAAGCGATGCAGGATGCCGGCGCGCCGTGGACGCCGGGAACGATTCCTAACTGGCCCGAGAAATAAGGCCTTGAGCGATTTGTCGTGACATTCTTTGGTATGGGAGGAATTAAATGCGTGCAATCGCGCGTGTTCGTCTGTTTGTTGCATTAGTAGCTCTCGTAATTTGCGCACTCGCGGCGGGCGTTCCTGCCGCGGCGCAAACGCTCAGTAAAGATTCACTGGCGGGAATGAAATGGCGGCTGATCGGGCCGTTCCGCGGTGGCCGCGTGGAAGCGGTGGCGGGCGTCGCCGGAAATCCCAACGTGTTTTACTTTGGCGCCGTCGCGGGCGGAGTGTGGAAAACGACGGATGCCGGAGGATCCTGGAAGCCGGAATTCGAGCACGAATCTGTTTCGTCCATTGGCGCGATTGCCGTCGATCCGCGGGATCCCAACGTGATTTATGTGGGCACTGGTGAGCCCGCCCTTCGCGGCGACATTTCCTATGGCGACGGAATGTACAAGTCAGTTGACGGTGGCGCCACTTGGACGAACATCGGCTTGAAAGACACGCGCCATATCGCCAAGATTTTGATCGATCCACATGACCCGGACATTATTTTCGTCGCCGCCATCGGCCATGCTTTCGGGCCGAACGCGGAGCGAGGCGTGTTTCGCTCAACCGACGCGGGGAAGACGTGGCAAAAAGTTCTCTATAAGGACGACAAAACGGGCGCGATCGACCTGACGTTTGCCTCGGCGAACTCCCACGTGCTTTACGCCGCGATGTATCAGGAAGTGCGGACACCGTCGGGCTTTTCCAGCGGCGGGCCGGGCAGCGGCATTTATAAGTCGATCGACGGCGGTGCAACGTGGAAGCAACTTCAAGAGCACGGATTGCCGAGCGGAGTGCTGGGACGCATCGGGATCGCCGTGGGTGCGGACCCGCAGCGAGTGTACGCGTTGATTGAGGCCGAAAAGGGCGGCCTGTACCGCTCCGACGACGGCGGCGAAAACTGGCAGTTCATCAATGGCAACCACGATTTCACGCAGCGCGCCTGGTATTTCATGAACGTTTATGCCGATCCAAAGGACACAGACACGATCTACATTTTGAACACGGGAATGTACCGGTCCACGGATGGCGGCCAGACGTTCAAGAACGTTAATGCGCCGCACGGCGACCGCCACGATTTGTGGATCGATCCGACGAACCCTGCCCGCATGATTGAAGCGGACGACGGTGGCGCAACGATTTCCGAAGATGGCGGCCAAACGTGGTCAACGGAAGATAATCAACCGACGGCAGAGTTCTACCACGTGGCGACTGACAACCGGTTCAATTATTACGTTTATGGCGCGCAGCAGGATAATTCCACCGTGGCGATTGCGAGCCGCACGGATTCCGGAGCCATCACCGAAAAGGATTGGTACGACGTGGGGGGAGGCGAGAGCGGATTCGTTATTCCCGATCCCAAGAATCCCAACATCGTTTATGCCGGATCTTACGATGGGTTGATCACGCGCTACGACAAGGCAAACGGTCAGGAGCAGGACATCACCGCATGGCCACTCAATCCGATGGGATGGGCAGCTTCAACACTGAAATACCGCTTCCAGTGGACGGCGCCGATTGCAATGTCGCCATTCGATTCGAACACGATTTATCACGGCGCGCAGGTGCTCTTCAAGAGCACCGATCAGGGACAAAACTGGACACCGATTAGTCCGGACCTGACGCGCAACGACAAGAGCAAGCAAGTGTCAGCGGGAGGCCCGCTGACGCAGGACAATACAAGCGTTGAATATTACGACACGATTTTCGCGGTGGCCGAATCGCCGCTCGAACGCGGATTGATCTGGGTAGGCAGCGATGACGGCCTCGTTCATGTGACGCGGGACGGAGGTAAGGCGTGGTCAGACGTGACGCCCAAGGGTCTCCCCGAATGGAGCCGCATCGACCTGATCGATCCATCGAGCCATGCGGCAGGCACGGCCTTTCTCGCGGCAGACCGCAGCCGCCTGGACGATTTTCATCCCTATCTCTACAAGACCACCGACTACGGCAAGACGTGGACAAAAATCACAACCGGATTGCCGGAAAATATTTTCACTCATGCAATTCGCGAGGATACGGTGCGCAAGGGATTGCTTTTCGCCGGAACGGAAACGGGAATCTACGTTTCGTTCAACGACGGCGCGCAGTGGCAATCACTTCAATTGGATTTGCCGACCGCGCCGGTGCACGACATGACCATTCATGGAAACGATCTGATCGTCGCGACGCACGGGCGTGCTTTTTGGATCCTTGACAACATCACCCCGTTGCGCGAGATGAATTCGGAAGCCGCGGGCGCAGACGCTTATTTGTTCAAGCCGGCAATCGCCTATCGTTTCCGCGGCGGCCGATTCCGTATTCCTGGAGGTTACGCGGCTGGCGAAAATCCGCCTTCAGGGGCGGTGATTGATTACTCGTTGAAAGCGGAGCCGAAGCAGCCGATCACCCTTGAAATTCTGGGTGCGAATGGGAAATTGATTCGTAAATATAAGAGTAAAGGCGAAAGGCA
Organism: Candidatus Acidiferrales bacterium; assembly: GCA_035943235.1. Taxonomy (GTDB): domain Bacteria; phylum Acidobacteriota; class Terriglobia; order Acidiferrales; family UBA7541; genus DAHUXN01. Next base: position 48,551 of record DASZCH010000225.1, on the reverse strand, counting down.
GGCCGAGGAATCGCCGCAACAGTCTTTCTTTGGACGCGGAAGGACGGCGCTTCCTGCAAAGGCCGGGCTGAATCGATTCGAATGGGATTTGCGATATGAATCGCCGAGTGTTGTGCCGGGCGCGGTTTCCTGGGGCGGACGGCCAATCGGACCACTGGCGGTTCCCGGAAACTATCAGGTCAAACTGACAGTGGCGGGAAAAAGTTATACGACGCCGCTGAAACTCGAAGAAGATCCGCGCATTAAGGTTTCTGCCGAAGACCTGCAGAAGCAGCTCGATTTCAGCCTTCAAATTCGCGGCCGGATAACGGAAGCACACGACGCGGTGAATCAAATTCGCGAAATCCACGGGCAGCTTACCGCGCTTGAAAAACAGCTTGCGGGAAACGAGAAAACGAAAGCCACTACCGGCGCGGCGAAGGACCTCGACAAGAAATTCACGGATATCGAGGAAGCGCTAATTCAGGTGAAGTCGAAATCTGGCGAGGATCCGCTCAATTTCCCAATCATGATTGCGGATCAGATGATGGCTCTCGATAGCACCGTTCAGAGCGCCGATACAGCGCCAACACAGTCGTCGCGGGAAGTATTCGATTTACTGAGCAAACAGCTCGACGAGCAGATGGCGAAATATCGTCAACTGAAGGATAAAGACCTCGCCGATTTTAATAAGCGGATTCATAACGAAGATATCCCGGCGATCGCGGCTTCCACGCCGCGCCGGGATGAGTCCGGCGGCGACATACACTGATGTCAGGAACTTGGGGGAGATGGGCCGCGCAATTTTACTCCTGTTGCGCGACTCTTTTTTTCGTGTCTTGAGACGAGCCTGCTGCGTGTCGTATGATTCCTGTCGAAATGGAAAAGGCTAAAGAACCAATCTGGCAACCGGTCACGCATTGGATCGGTGCGGGCGGGGGCTGGTTGCTTCACTACGTTGTTAGCGGTCTGGCGGCAACGGGCATCACGCCCAACGTGCTGACCGTCGTCGGCATGGTTGTCAATGTTTGGGCGGCCGTGCTTTTTGCCTACGGTGAATTTCGTGGCGCGGCAGCGGTTCTTTTTCTCGCTGGTTTTCTTGACATGGCGGATGGCCAAGTGGCGCGCCGCGCCGGCCGCGTCACGGCGTTTGGCGCGTTCCTCGATTCCACGCTCGACCGCTATTCCGATCTCGGCCTCTACATGGGCCTCGTCGTTTATTACACGCTTGCGGGGCGGCCTTTTTATATGGGCCTGGCCGCGGTAGCCATGGCGAGTTCGTTTATGGTCAGCTACGCGCGAGCGCGCGCCGAGTCGCTGATTCCGCTATGCAAAGTCGGTTTTCTGGAACGGCCGGAAAGGCTGGTGTTGCTGATTCTTGGCGGTGCCTTCCGAAGAATGGCGCCGGTCCTCTGGGTGATTGCGACGTTCTCGACGCTCACCGTAATCCATCGCGTCTTCTACACGTGGCAGGAAATAAACGCGGGACGTCTGATCCCGGGGAATCGTGAACCCTTCTGAGCATGAGAGTGGCTCACCGTTTTCCTCTTTTAAGAATTTTTTTGCCGCGCGATGTGTTCTTCCACGGGCGCCTCGACTGTCGCTTGAACGCGCTCGCGTAATTCCTCCACTTGTTCCTTCGGCATTCCTTTCGTTTCAATCGTGGCGTGCAAGTACACCGTGATCTTACCCGGATTGAGCATCCAATCGCCGGTACGATTGAAATCGTACGAGCCAACAATGCTCATTGGCACGATGGGCACGCCGAACTTGATGGCCATGCGGAACACGCCTTTCTGAAATTGCTGCACATGGCCATCGCGCGTGCGTGAGCCTTCCGCGAACGCGATCAGGCTGGTTCCCGAATCGAATGACTCCCTGGCTCTGCGCAACATTTCCTCGAGGCGTGCGCGGCTGCGATTATTGTCGTCCGGCACAGGCACATTTCCGAAACGGCCCATCATCCATCCGTAAACCGGAATCTTGAAGTGCGATGCGAGCTCGAATCCACGCACGAATTGCGGAATCGCGGAATAAATGACGAACGGGTCGAAAATATTCACGTGGTTGCAAACAAACAAGCTGGTGCGGAGGGGGTCAAAGTCCGGCACCCGGCGCACTTCGAATTTCACTCCAGCGAGGCGCAGAATATTGCGAAAGAAGATTCGCTGCGGACGATCGTTCTTGCGCGGATCGATTACCGTCCCGAGCGCAACGAGCAGCGAGCCGAGCAGAAAGAAATGCAAGCCGCTCACGGCCCATAAGAACGCGGCGCGCAGCTTTAGATAGAGCGATTTCATACGAGGACGTCCAGCGCTCCCGGAAGCACGTCGAGATGCTCGCATTGAAGGTGAAGGCTTTCGCCATCGACCATCACTGTCACCGGCGCGTCCAACGAGAACTCAACCTCACGCACCGCTGCGCGAGACGCTAACGGGTGTTTGATGTGGGTTCCGTCAAAAAGAGTATGAAGGTTGCTCAGCAATCCAAATCGCCCGATGGGGCCCCAGCGCACATACTCAATCAAACCGTCATTGGAATCGGCGCCTGGAGCGATCATCATCTTGCCGCCGGTAAATTTACTGTTACTGAAAGCCAAAAACAGGCAGCGGCGCCGGTCAAATTCCACTGAATCGCCAGTTCGCAAAGGAAACGCGCGGCGATCCAGGCGCGCGAGGCACGTCAGCACACCCAGAATGTACCCGAGTTCACCCCAGCCCTTGAAGTGGCGATTGGTGACGTCGGCCACGTCCGCCGCGAAGCCCAGCGTCAACAAATTAATGTAATGTAATTGCCCGCTCGAGTGTTTTAAACGGATCACGTCGCAGGGCCGGCTCTTGCCGTTCAGAATTGCACCTGCAAGAGCGTCTACGTCCTCTGCGCCGCGGTGATCGCGAAAGTCGCGCAAGAAGGAATTGCCGGTCCCCAAGGGCAGAAACGCTAGCGTGCGGCGGTCACTCGGATCATCATCGCGCAGGGGGAAAATACCGTTGACGATTTCGTAGGAAGTGCCGTCGCCACCGACAGCGAGAAAATTGCGATGGCCAATGTTTTGCGCCTGCCGCGCAAGCTCCGTAGCGTGGCCCGCTGCGCGCGTTTCAGCAACTTCGATTTGAATGCCGCTCGCGCGCAATCTTTCGAGCGCTGCGGGTGCTGACCTTCCGCAACGTCCGCCTCCCGCGGCCGGATTCACTATGGCGAAAAAACTCGTCTGCAAGCAGGGGTCCTCAGATGGAGAGTATCGCCGACCGGTCCATTATTGAGCGAATTTGTTCGGCCAATGCGTCGCGCTTGATTTTCAACGAAGCAGTGCGCGGAAAGTCACGCGTCCAGATCAGGCAACCGCTCAAGCGCTTGAAGTCAGGCAGGCGGCGGTTCCTCTGGACGATCTGCTGCCGTAGTTCATCGGTGAATTGCGCATTGTCATCGAGCCGCATCACCAGAACGAGTTGCTCGCCAGTCATTGTGCGTTGAGGCCAAATATAATTTGCCGCAAAGATACTGAATTCCTTTATCGGAATGCCCTCGAACGCGTTCTCAACGTCTTCAGGATAAATATTTTTGCCGCCCTCGGTGACAATCATGTTTTTCTTTCGGCCAAAGAGCTGCAGGTGGCCGGTCCTATCGAGCCGGCCCAAATCGTCGGTCATCAACCAGCCATCGACAATCGTAGCGGCAGTCATCTCCGGATCGTCGAGATAGTGCGACATCACAGTCTTGCTGCGCGTCGCCACTTCGCCGATGCCTTCGGAATCGGGATTTGCGATGCGAACTTCCGTGCCGGGAAGTGGTTTCCCAACCGTATCGGCGCGAAAAGGTCTGAAATCATTCAACGTGATTGTGGTGCCCGCTTCCGTCAAGCCGTAACCATTACCGACGGGAATGCCGAGATCATAAAAGAATTGCAGAGTCGACGGCTCCGTGAACGCGCCGCCGACAAAAAGAGCTCTCAATCGGCCGCCGAAGGCTTTGTGAACGTCCCGCAGGAACAACCGGCTGAGCCACAGGTGTGGGCGGCGACGCGTGAACGTCCGGTTGAGCGCGATTGCGCGGTCCAGCATGCGGTGACGCGACGGCGGCAATGCGTCAAAACGTTGCCGCAGGCCTCGTTCGAGGCTTTTCAGAATCATCGGCACCAGCGTCATATACGTGATGCGATAGCGCGTGAATGCATCACGGATGAATTCAGGACGCAGCGTCCGCAGATGCACCACCGTCGCCCCGCAGACGAAAGGGCCGATGAAGCCAATCATGAAATCAATCGCATGATTCGTCGGCAGAATACTCAGGTAGCGCACGCCGGGCCAGAAGGGAAATAGCGATGCGAGCGTCCGGCATTGCTCGAGATAATTCTCGTGCGTCATGACGCAGCCCTTGGGACGTCCGCCGGTGCCGGAGGAATACACAATCGAAGCCCAATCCTTGCGTGTGCGCTCAACGAAAACGGGTTCACGTTTGTTGCGAAATTCTTCCCAGCGTTTTGCCGCGTGCAATTCGACCTCAGCGGGCGCTTCCGTGACGATGACCGTTTTCACATCCAATTTCGCGAAGCCTTCCGCCTGAGTGATTGCGCGCCAAAGGTGGTACTCGATGACGATCGTCTCGGCTTCGCAATGTGTGAGAAGCTGCAAATGCTCCGCCGCCGTAAGCTTGTAATCCAGAGGAACTAGAACGCCACCGCAATAAAAAATAGCGTAGGCGGAGATCAGCCATTTCGATTGATTCGTCATGATGATCGCAGCGCGGGCGCCTGGCCTGAAATCCGAATCCTGCAATGCTCGAGCGAACGGCAAAGCTGCTTCTTTGAATTGCCGGTAGGTTAGGCGGCAATTTTCGCGGTCGCGGTCGGCTTCGATGAGGCAGGTCCCATCGGGCCAGCGCTCGAGTGCGGCACTCAAGGCTGCGCCTAGCGAGGAATATTCGCGAAGGTCAAGCATCACAGGCGCGCTTGGATGCGCGCGGCAAGCGTCCGAAAATCGCTCACGCCCTGGAGTTCGTAGTCCGGAAACTCGATATGAAAGTGGTTTTCGATTCGAGTGAGCAAATCGAGGGCCTGCAAACTGTCGATGCCCAGTTTTTTGAAAAAATCATCATCGGGCGACAGTTGCGCGCGCGGCACGTGAAAGTGGCTCGCCGCGAGCCGCAGAACTTCTTCCGTGACTTCCTGAAGAGATTGCATATGCTCCTAATTTGTGCAGATATTTGGCACAAGCGACGCGAACTGCCCAATTATACGGCACACTTGACGTATTTCAGATTGTCACGCTCATGGCAAGTAGGGCATTGCATCCGCGCTTTCAACAAATTTCTTCAGGCTTTCCTCGACGGCCGGGCGGCTGAAAAGTTCACAGAAAAGTTCGATTTCGCGACGCAGATCCTCATAAGGAATCGGCTTAACGAATCGCTTGGCTGCAATCGCCGTCTCGCGATCGAATTTCTGAATCTGCGCGGCTGTGGCGCGCGCGGCCCGTAAAGATTCACCTTCGGCGGTCATTTGGCTCACCAGTCCGGCGGCTTGCGCCTTTGCCGCGTTGAAGCTGCGTCCGGTCAGCAACAGATCGCGAACCACGCCGTTGCCCAAATCGCGTTTTAGCCGAGGAATGCCGCCAAATCCGGGAATCAGGCCGAGACGCAGCTCGGGAAAACAGAAGCGCGCCATTTTATCCGCAATGATCAAGTCGCAGGAGAGAGCCAGCTCCAAGCCGCCGCCAAACGTGACTCCGTGCACGGCCGCGATGGTCGTGATCGGCGCGGCGTCGATTGTATTGAGCACTCGATGGATGCGCTGCAAAAACTCCCGCACCCCCGCGATTCTTTCGGCCGCGCGCAGCGGCTGCGAACGACGATAGAGTTCGCGCAGATCGGCGCCCGCGCTGAATCCGGCGGACACGCCGCTGTACATGATCAGCGCGGCGATATCTTTGCTTTCTGATTCCAGAGCCTCCGCGAATCGCTCGAGTTCCTCGAGCGTTGCCAAGCCGATTTCGTTGCAAGGCTCGCGGTGCAATTTGAGTTCGATCACGCCATTTGCGTTTTCCCAGGAAAGTGTTGTGCCTGCGAAACTCTTCATGCGACCCGCTTTCGATAGACTTCATCGATCTGGCTTTTCATCCTGGCGGCGATCGCGTCGCGCTTTAGCTTGCCCATCGCCGTCAGCAAGCCGTTTTCGATCGTGAATGGCTCGCGCTCCACATGGAAGGCGCGAATTTGCTTGTAATGGGGCAACTGTGAATTGATCCTGTCGATCGCCGCTGAAATTTCTCCGTCCGTTAGGTTCGAATTCGCTTCCGTTGTGATAATCGCGGCCAAATAGCTGCGCCCGTTTCCCACGAGCACAACTTGTGCGGCTTTCGGCAGCAGAGCAGCAAGCGCCTCTTCAATCGGTTCCGGCGCGATGTTGTGTCCGGAGTTCAGAATAATCAAATTCTTAATTCGTCCGGTGATTTTCCAGTTGCCGCGAGAATTGACCTCGCCTTGATCCCCGGTATGAAACCAGCCGTCACGAAGAACGGCTGCCGTTTCCTGCGGCCGATTCCAGTAGCCCGGAAAAACGTTCGGCCCGCGCACCAGAATTTCCTTATTTTCGCTAATCTTCATTTCAATTCCCGGAATCGCCATGCCCACGTAGCCTGGTTCGACGCGCGCCGGATCGTCCAGCGTGCAAATCGCCGTCGTCTCGGTCAGGCCATATGCTTGCAGGACGGGGATGCCCAGCATCATGAAAAATGTTTGCGTCTCAACAGAGAGAGGCGCCGAACCGCAAATCAGTGCCTTCAGTCGCGGGCCGATGCTCTTGCGAATGGTTGGGAAAATGACCGCGTTTGCAATGGCGAGCGAGAGGCGATCGCTGAAGCCTGCGTCATTTGTCTCGCGGTGTAAATATGCGCGTCTCGCTCGATTGAATATCGCCGCGATCCATCCGCCGCGGGAACGAATTTGTTCCTCGATTTTGCCCCGGACGCGTTCCAACAGTGTTGGAACATTCAAAAAATAATTCGGCGCGGCGATGTGCATTTCGTCGGCTAGTTTCGTGATATCGGTGGACAGAGAAACCAGGCTCTTGCGGGACAGATAGCTCAGCAGGGAAATCCATGAAGCTGCAAAATTCAAAGGTGTCCAGTGAAATACTTGATCCGGCGCGCTTTGAGCCCCCATCAATTTGTCCAGGCTCGCCGTCGTGCAGGAAAGCATGTGATCGACGTTGCCAATGTTCAAGACCACGCCCTTTGGCTCGCCCGAGGTGCCTGAGGTGTAGATAATCGTCACCGGATCCTCCGGTCCAAGCCGTTTCGGCGGTGCGAGGGCGCCCACAGTAGGAGCAAAAATCTCATCGAAAAGCGAAACGGGCGGCGCGCTTGGGTACACGCGAAGCACGGCGTCGCGTAACTCTGGGGTTTCGCAGAAAATTCGCGATGCGCCGCTGTCACGCACCATGGCCGCCAGTTCAGCGGGTGATTGTCGCGAATACAATGGAACCACAATGATTCCCTCCGCCATCAGCGCAAGATCGAGCGCGATCCAGCGAATGCTGTTCGGCGCGAGTAATGCACACCGGTCACCCTTTTTTGGACCTGCGGAAACCAGAAAACGGCGCGCCATCGCAACGAGCGAAAGCATTTCGTTTCCGGTCGCAGCGATTAATTGCTGCCCGTGGATTTCCTGAACAGCGGTCGCGCCACCTGTTTTCTCGAGCCGCTCGAAAATCTTCTCGAGGAAATTCATGATTCATAGGCCTGAAGTAACTTCTGAAGGTTCTCGCTCAGAGGCGGCAAATATTCTTCCCAACTGAGTGATCCGCTGCGTAGAGGAAATTCCGGATAGCGCTTGGCCACAAATCCTTCGAAGTACATACCCATGCGCGCCATCAATTTAAGATTCTGTGCGACGGTCCGGCCAATGCCGTCGCGCACCGATTCTTTTTCACGGCAAAGCTGTTTCAGTCCGGCAAACAAATTGGATTCGAGGTCAGCATCGTCCACCGTAAAAAGTAAATGACTGTGGCCGCGCTGGCGCATCAGGTTGCGGATTCTCTCGTCCATGGTGATGCCAAGAGACGCCACGCCCGCCGGCATCGACGTCACAATCGCGTGATAGCGCGAGGACGCCATCAGATGGCACGCGCGCAGGATGCTCACGATTTCATACATGTCATATTGGTCTGAGCAAAAAATCGGCACGCCGCCGCCCACTTGCGCCACCAGGCGTTCGCATGCATTGCGGTCGAGCATCTCCATGCCAACACATACCAGAAATACAGGATGCTCCTTGCGGAAACGCGACACGGCCCCTGCAAAGGCGGAAATATATCGCGTGTAGTTTGCTTCTACCTCGCGTCCGGATTTGTGAAAATAAATCGAGCGGTAATGACTCTCTTTGTATGCACCCGTCAGTGTTCGCGCAGCAGCTTTCAGAAGCGATGCCTTTACCGGCCACCAAAATGGATTGATCGGGCAGGCGACCAGCACCGGCATATGACCGTCCCATCCTGCGTTGCGTAATATTTGTTCGCCGTATTCCGGCCCGCGCGGCTCAAACGTCCATGCCGTGTCCGTGCCCAATTCCGTGGGAATGCCGAATTTGCTCAGGAGTTCTTGGGATTCTTCGCTTCGCGTGATCACCGCGGAATCCTTGCAATAGCGGCGGCACATTTTTTCGACGATCGGATCCATATGTCCGGCTTCCGCGCCATATCCGATGGAAAGCCGGTTCTGCGCGGAGGCCAATCCCAGCGAGCCGATCATCATTGTCGCCAATGCATTCGCGAATTTGCTTTTGAACATCGAGCCTTCACATGCCACCACGCCGTGGTATTGCGGCACTTCGCGATTCAGAAATGGAGGAAACACGTCCGGAAGACGCACCTGCCGCGCCCCTGCGAAATAGCCGCGCGTCAGATCGAAATTCTGCGTCATTACGCCAAGGTCGATGTTTTCGTCGCCGAGTACGCGCCGCGCCTGTCGCAGGATTTCCTCAACGCGTAAATCTGAGCCCGTATTGCGCGCCCCGCAATAGCATGCGAAAAGCAGGCGCAATTTCTCGCCGGGCCGCCAGCTCTTGCCGCGGCCCAACATCCATGAAAACTTCGCCAGCTCGATGGATCCCGCGACCCATGCTTCGAGGAACAAATCCATCATCGCGGAATTTCCTCCGATGTGGGTAGCGGCGTAACCGACGCGGCCTCGCGCGGCCAGTCCTGATAAGGATACGTGAAGTGATTGTCGCGGGTGAATTTGAGCAGAGAAAAACAATATTGCGAGAACGGCGCCGGTTTGTGTCCCATTTCAGCCACCACGCGCGAATTATCGAACACCGTGTTCCATGTCAAGTAGGGAAGGAACACTTTGAGCAGCGTGGCCAGCTTTCCTGCCTTCCCGAAGCGCCCGGCGAAGAAATTCACCATGCCCGATGTGGAGCGTTCGAGGGAAGGCACAAAAACGGGCGCGCCTTTGTTCTGCGCTTCTGCAAGCGAGCGCGTCAGTTGCAGATACGTTTCCGAATCGGCGCCCGATGACAAATGGTAAATCCCATGCGCGGGCTTTTCTTTTTGATGCAGTGTGGAGATGGCGCCGGCCACGTAGTCGACCGGAACAATGTCGACGCGATCTTCTGGACGAAACGGAAGCGCCGGCAATCCAGCGAGGAACACGAACGCCTTCACCATTTCGAATTGGTTCGTCTCCGAGCGCCGGCTGTCACCCAAAACGATGCTGGGACGGAAGATGATCCGCGAGACATCGGGCAAAAGCTCGTTCACCATGTGCTCGCTGAATTTTTTCGTCCGCGCATACGGGTCGTAATCGGAGCGTTCCCAGTCAATCGCCGAATCTTCCTGGACCACTTCGCTTTGCCGCTGCCCGGCGACGGCGACGGTGCTGACATGGCTGAAACGCCGCAGTCCGTGATGGTCGCGCGCGCCCATGGCCAGTTCAATCACTTGCAACGTGCCGCGCAGGTTCACGTTCAGACAGCTTTTCTCCGACTTCCGATTGAGCGACGCGGCGCAATGAATAATCGAATTCGTCGTGTGCGCCAGCCGATGATATTCGTCATGCTCAAGTCCGAATTTCGCGCTTGTCAAGTCGCCGCGAAAAATCTGCACGCGTGAACCGAGGCAGGAGTAAAAACGCGGGAAATCCATGTGGAGCTGCAGGGCGTGCCAGAGCCGTTCGCGTGCATCTTGTTCACTTTTTGCGCGCACCAACAGGTTCAGCGGCTCGCCGCTCTCTTCGAGCAGGTTCGCGACGACGTGCGCGCCGATATAGCCGGTTGCTCCGGTAACGAAAATGGCCACTGTTTAGCGTTCTCAGGGTGTCGCCGCGGAGGCGGTTTGCCCAGCCTCGGCGCCGATGATAGGCTGCCCCGGGCGCGGAGTTTCTTCGCGATTTCGCGTCTCCACCGGGCGGCCTTCGATGAGAGGATAGCACCACTTTCGCAGCGCCGGAATGTGGACATTGATCCAATAATCCCACCAGTCGATGGAGCGCGAATCGAAGCCAAAAATCTGTTTTTCCTCGAGCGGCAGGATTGATGAAAGCTTTTCGATATTCATCGCCTCGAACGTGTGCTCGTGCCGCAAGATGAACGGCTCAAAAAGATTCACGAGTTTGATGACGCGTTCGAGCTCGCGCTCCCGCCGTGCGAACGGCGAACGATTGAAGCCTACGCTCGAAACTCCGCGATTGATCGCCTGTACGATGGTCTTCTGCGCCGGAGCCGAAAGCGTTTCGTAACGCGCTTTTGAGACCGGGATCGCATCGAATCGCGAACGAAGCCAGTGATGAAAACCATTTTGTGTGCGATAGAATTTGCGATGCGCCAGGCTGGTCAGTTCAATCGAGCGCCGCATGTTGCAGGGATTTGTCACCGATGTTGCGAGCTGGTAGATCGGCTCATGTTTGCGTTCAATCAGGGCGGCGGCAATCAGCGTCATGCCGCGGGTTACCTGGTCGACGGGAATGATGTCCAGGCACTTTCGCTCGTTGGTAGGAAGCTGCCGGAAATAAGTTCCGAGCAGGTATGAGAGAGAGGCCGAGGTATTGATTCCCTCATTCCATCCGCGAAACGGTTTTTCGAGCGATGATTCCACAATTGAAGGACGCACAATCGCAATTGGCAGCCCGATTCCGCGCTTCGCGATCAACGATTCCGAAATGCCTTTCGTCAGCGTATAGGTATTGGGCCATCCCAATTCATGCGCGCGCCGGGTACCGGCATCGATCAGCGTCTGGCGCAACCATCTGGTGCGATTCTTGCGAATTTGATTGTCAAGCGCCGCGCCGGTCAGGCTTTTCGCGGCAGTGGGCTTTTCGATTGCCGCGCGGCGAAGTTCATCCGTCACATTGCCGCTTTCCGCCTGCGCTTCGTTCTGGTGAATCAACCTCCGCAGTGCCTGCCATTCTTTTTCCACTTCAAAATCGGGGTCGCACGTTGGCGTGTAATTTGGCACGAGCGTTTCGGTGATGCGGCCGTCCCGCTCGCCCGCCACATAACAAGTTGAGAGATGCAGAAGGGCCGCGTGATCGGCTTGCCGGATGAAATCGAGCAGGTGCGCGACAGAATCCACGTTGGCCGCGAGCGCGTCGCGCAAATCGGGATTGAAGTCGGTCAGACCGGAGCTGTTAATGACCAGATCCAGCGACCGGGAAAGCCGCGCGCGAACTGTTTCTTCCAGCCCCAAACCCTCGGCGCTCAGATCGCCATCAAGCACTTCAATTCGCTCCGTGAGAAACTTATCCCACTGCGCGCCGTGCTTCTGCGCCAAACGTTCGAACACAGGCGACTCGTCAACGACCCTGCGAAAGCGCTCTGCCGCGGTGGTCGAACGTCGCCTGCGGACGAGCGCATAGACTTTTCCGATTTCCGGCGAGTCGCTCAGTAAATTTGCCAGCCAAACCTTACCGATAAATCCGGTGGCGCCCACAAGCAAAATCTGTTTTCCGCGCAAGGATTGACGGACGGAAAGTCCTTTGGATTTCATGTCTGAACGGGGGTACACAACGCGGAGGTAATTTTGCGGAACGGGTCGCGCGGCAGGCAATACTGCTTCGTCCAGGGTTTCCGGGTGCTCGCCGAAGCCCAAGTTTTTTGCCAACAGTTCGCGGCGGACCTGTCCATCGGGATTGCCCCCAATCAATCGGGCTAATGGACCCCGTGGACGAATCACAGGATCGAGTAGCCGTCCCGTCGCCAACCCATCGCGAAATTCCAGGCGGTTTGAAACCAGCATCCCGATGCCCAGGTGCTGCGCGAGAGGACGCATCACGTGGTCAAGACCTTGGCTCACCAGCACCACTTCTTGCCCATTGGACTGCGCCTTCTTTAATTCCGCAAGCCCCCGCTGCTTCAGCGTGGGTTTCAGCAAGTATTGGAAATATTCCTCGCCGAGCAGGTCGAGCCGGTCACGGCTCACGCCGCGCAGGACCGTGTGAAGGAGGCGCGTCGCGAACGCGCGATTCGTCAGGTAAAGCACCGGACGCGCCAGCGCCAATGCGAACATCCCGCTGCGCCGTGCCCACCGTTCGAGAAAACTCTGCGCATTCCATGTGAAAAAACCCACGGGACGCACGGCGGTCAAGTTGAGCAAACTGCCTTCGACGCGCCAATAGATGACGTCCGGGTGCAGCTTGGGCTTGGTTAGTCCCTCGCGGTCACGGTCATCGGGTTCTGGTGCAGATTTTTTCAGGGAATCCATCACAGAGAAAAGGCTGCCAAAGAAATATGAAAATAGCACCGTCTATCCCGGGAATCAAGGACCGGGCACCTAAAGCGCGCATTTTCTGTTTGATAGGTGTCGCGCCGCGATTGGCTATCCTGCCGTATTTGCTCGAGCGATACTCACAATTGCGAATATGTAAAACAGAAACATTAGCGCCAGATAAGCCTTCGCCTTGCCGTTCGCTCCACGAAATTCTTGCCAAGCGAACACACCCCAAAGCGCAGCGACCATGGGCGACGATTGGCCTATGGCATAGGAGATGGCGACGCCCGTGAAACTCGCCGCCACCAGATTAAAAACGGTGCCGACGCCCCAGACGACGCCTCCGGACAGTCCCAGCAGATGCGCGCCTGCCGACGCTCGAAAAAAGCCGCCAATTCCCACCGGCTCGCCGATAAGGGGCCTCCGCATCAGATATACGTTGAAAATGAAGCACGACAGCAGCGCGCCGAGCGTAAAGAACACCGAAGTCGTATACGGCCCAAGCGCCACGCCTGCAGTCATGGCATGGGTCATAAACGGCGCCCACAATCCCATCAGGATCCCGGAAACGATGCACACGACGACGCTCTTGCGCGAGACAATCCTCCCGCCTGTACCGAGAGCTCCGTACGCTTTGCCGTCCATAATTACGGCAATCAGAGCGAAGACGACGCCGAGCGCCAGCAGCGCCGCATTTCCCCTTGGCTGCAGCAGATAACTCAACACCACGCCCACGACCAGCGCAATTCCAATCGACACGGGAAATGCAAACGCCATGCCTGCCATATCAATTCCGGCAACCAGCAGCACGTTGGCTAAATTGAAAATCGCGCCTCCGATCAGCGCGTAGATCATATTGCCGCAATCGGCGTTTTTCAGATTTACAAGGAAGCTGGACGCGCCCCCGTGCATGCTACCCATGGTGAACGCGAGGATCAGCGAAACCAGGAAAATACCAATGGCGTAGTCCCAATAGAACAGCTCGAAACGGTAGTTCTTCACGCCCTTGAAGGTGTTGGCCCACGAGCCCCAGCAAACAGCGCTGGCGATGATCATCAGCAACGCGGTCGAAAAAGTGTGAGGCGTGAACATCTCGGCTTCCCCCAAATCAACTGCCGAATCTTCAGAGGCGCGGGCCGAACGTCTTCAACAGGTCAAACTATAAACCAGCCACCAGAGCAGGACGCTGCGAGCGGATCAAGGCGATCACGTCGTCGCGTTTGGCCATCGCTCTTGCGCCGACTTTTGTGCAACAGAGAGCGGCGCAGGCGTTGGCAAATGCTCCCACGTGCTCCGGGTCCCATTTTCGCAGCAATCCGTAGGAAAGGCCGCCCATGAAGGCGTCTCCCGCGCCTGTCGTGTCAACTACCTTGACGGTGAAAGCAGGCACATGAACGACTTTGCCGCGGCTAGCGATCATGCAACCGTTCGCTCCCATTGTGATGGCAACAAGTTCCGGCCCCATCGTAACCAGCTTGAGCGCCATCTGTTCGTAATCATCTTCGCCCGTAAGTTCCAGCGCAGCTGCTTTGCACGGCTTCAGCACGTCCACCAGCTTCAGGCTGGCGGCCAATTCCTCCTGTGTCCCGAGGTTTGACTGGCAGAAAAAACTGGGCGAGACATCCAGATCAAAAAGCACGCGTACGCCCCCGTCGCGCGCCACCTGCATCGCTTCGCGCAATGGTGTTATGGCGAGTTGAGAGGCCTCGGTGTGAAAATGCCTGGCCTTTTTGATATTGTCCGCGAAGCGCGTGTGCACCTGATGCACGCTGATTTTGCCGGTGACGTTGGGGAACATGTATATGCAGCGTTCGCCTGCCACATCGACGGGAATCCATGTCAGTGCCGAAAGCTCGCCCTTGACCACTTCGATCCCCGACAAGTCCATTCCATCTTCCGCGAAAGCCTGCTGAATGATTCGCCCGTTGTCGTCGTCCCCAATCAAGCCAAGCCATCCGGCTTTTACGCCGAGCCGCGCTACCTGCGTCAAATTATTGGCCGTCACGCCGCCGGCGTGGATTTCCAGCCGGTCAGCATTGATTTTTTCCTCGGGTCCAAGCAACCGCGGCACAATGGCGAAAAAGTCCACCGTGCAACTCCCGATTCCGACGACTTCCGCTACATCACCCACGGTCCCTCTTTCCATTTTGTGTCTGCTTCGTGTCTGCCACGTCCCACGACGTGATCGAAGAATCCGCTGCTTATAAATCTCGATGCGTTAAGAGTCAAGCTGAAACAGATTACGCCGTATTGTACGTGCCTGCTTTGGGGCCTGCTCTGCTCGAATTCTATGGAAGGGAAGGAGCATGAGCACGCGGAAAATGAGTTTGCGGCGTCGGCCGGGTCATTAAATCAATGAATTCCTTCTCGAACTTGGATTTGTTCAGATCTTTATTGACGGTCACAAGTTGCTCGCCTAGTCCGGGATTGTTCCCCGGCTGCCATGCGAGCGTATCGCCGTAACTCGGCCCCTGGTCGGTGGACGCGTCCAGAAAGAGGTTTTCCGTGCGCGTGATAATCGTCGAGTCGAGCCAGGCGACCGCGGCGAGTTCATCCCACATGTATTCCGTATTGCCGTATTTCGCGATGTACTGCGCGACGGGAGTCTTCGCCTTTCCAATCTCCGCCATCATCTGTTTCGTCAGCCGTGTCTCGATGGAAATGTCAACTGGCGTATCCACAATCCGCGTCCAATGTGCGTGCAGGACCGCATGCGTCGCCTCGGGATCCATCCAAAAATTGAATTCGCGCCGCGGGCTCATGCGAAATTCGGGATCATCGCTTCGCGGATTGATGCTGCCTCCCATTACGGCCAATTCGCGCGCGAGCCCGGCAAATTGTGGGTCAATCGCGATTGCCAGCGCCAGATCAGTGAGCGGACCGCCTTCGTAAATCGTCACCTGATGCGGATAGCGATGCACCATGCGAATCAGGAAGTGCGCGGCATCTTCATTCGCTGGTTTCGTGGTGGGAGCGCCTTCTATCAGCGGCGGAATTTCAAACGGTCCGTGAACTTTGCCCCAATTCCACGCGCCCTGATAAACGACCTTGCCGTAAAGCTTTTCCCAGTGTGCGATGAATTCCTTGCTGTTGTTGATGGGAAAGACGGCGCCGGGGACGACGGGAATGTCTGTGCGGCCGATGATTTCGAGCATTCGCAGCGTGTGCGCCACTTCTTCGTCGCGCCATTGATCGCCCGTAACCACGGTAATGCCCAGAACTTCCGTCTGCGGTGACTGAATCAGAGCCAGAATTGCCTGTTCGTCTGTTGTGGCAGGCCCACGAGCATCTTGGTCAATGATTATCTTGCGTTTCGCCTGTCCGTGCGTGGGCGCGCCAAGAAATAAAGCCACACATAGGAACAGAAGGAATCGAGCTGGGTTCATATCCAAGCCATTCTACGCTTCGGATTTATTTTGCAGCAGCGAAAACAACACAGGCATGATCAGCAACGTGATAAAAGTCGACAGAAACAGTCCGCCAATAACCGCCAGGGCCAACGGCTTTTGCAATTCCGCGCCAGAGCCAAGTCCAAGCGCCAGAGGCAACAATCCAAACAGGGTCGCGAGTGTGGTCATCAGGATGGGCCGGATGCGAATTTTGCCGGCCTGCACCAGCGCTTCAAAAAGCGGCATCTTGTCTTCTTCCCAGAGCTTATGTACGTATTCAAAAAGAATAATGCCGTTTTTTACCACCAGTCCCACCATCAAAATAATGCCCATAAAGGACGAAACGTTCAGCGCCGTGTGCGTCACCAGCAGCATCGCGAACACGCCGACCAGCGACAGCGGAGCCGCCGAAATAATGATAAGCGACGGCGCGAACGAACGGAACTGAACCACCAACACAATAAAAATGGCGCCGAGCGCCAAAAACAGTACGTATAGTAAATCGTGAAAGGCGCTCTGCTGGCTTTCGTATTGCCCGCCAATTTCATACGTGTAACCGACCGGTAGCTGCTCTTTGCTCATGACGTCCTTCACGTCATTCACCACGCTGCCCAAATCGCGATTCTCAAGCTGTCCCGTCATGGAGATCATCAATCGCTGGTTTTCGCGTTCGAGTTCATTCTCGCCCTGCACTTGTTGGACTTTCGCAACGGAGGAAAGCTGCACTGTCTGTTTCGATGGCGTCAGGATAGGGAACTGCTTTACATTGTCGTAATTGAACCGGAAGGAATCAGGAAAACGCACGCGGATCGGAACCGTGCGGTCGGATTCGCGCAACTCGCTTTTTGTCACGCCCAAAAGCCCGTCGCTCACCTGCGTCGCGATAGTCGCCGGCGTCATGCCCAGTCGGCCGGCGGACGCTGTGTCCACATCGAAAACGATTTCGGGATTGCCCTTCGTGACCGACTTGAAATCCACCAGCCCCTTCACGGCTTGCAGTTTCGGACCGATTTCGCCGGAGAGTCTCTCGAGCTCGTTGATATCGTCCCCGAAAATCTTCACTTCCACGGGCTGCGGCGTGCCTTCCAAATCGCCCAGCATATCCTGAAGGATCTGCGAAAATTCCACATCCACGCCGGGAATGTTTTTCTCGATCTGGCCGCGCAAATCGTCCATCACTTCGTTGATGTCGCGGCGCTGCGAGCTCGGCTTCAATTTCACCGTGATGTCGCCTGTGTTTTGCTCCGTGACGAATAATCCATTCTCCGCGCCTGTGCGGCGCGAGAATGACTGCGTGTCCGGCAACGCCGCCACTCGCTGTTCGATTTTCTGGAGAATTTGATTTGTTTCTTCAAGGGAAGTTCCCGGCGGGGTCACGTAATCGAGAATGAATCCGCCCTCGTCCATCTCGGGCAAAAATCCGGTTTCGAGCTTTGTATAACAGAAATACGCAAGTCCCACGCACGCCACAGCTGCGATGACGACAGTCAGTCTCCGCCGGAGCGCCCAGCGCACGGCTTTTTCATATCCACGGTTCACGGGCGCGATCAGCTTCTCGGAACTGGCACGGTGTGTCTGCACCGAGAGAAACCGCATAGAAAACAGTGGAATGATGGTCAGTGCAAAGATCAATGAAAGCAGGACGGAAAAGCCCAGCGTCAAGCACAAAGCCTTAAAAAATTCTCCGACGATTCCCTGCAGCAAAGTCAACGGCAGAAAGACAACTTCGGTCGTGGCCGTCGAGCCAATCACCGCGCCGAGCAGTTCCCGCACCCCGGCTTCGGCGGCCTCCGCCGGCGGTTCGCCAAGCCCCAGGTGGCGGTAAATATTCTCGATAATCACCACCGCATCATCAATAATCAGTCCAATCGCGATCGCGATTCCGCCCAGGGACATCAAATTAAGCGTGCCGCCCGTCACCTTCAAAAAATAGAACGTGCCAATCACCGAAAGGGGCAAGGAAGTGGCCGCAACCAGTGTCGTCCGCCAGTCACGCAAGAACAAATAAAGAATTACCACCGCCAGAAATGCGCCAATGAGGATTGCGTCGCGAACATTCTTGATGGATTCGGAAACGAACTCGGCCAAGTCGTAGTCGACTGAAACATGCAGCGTTTTCGGGATGGCCGAGCCGAGATTCAGCGCCATCGCCTTGATCTGTTTGGCGATTTGCAGAATGTTGCCGTCAATTTGCCGCGTAACGTTGATCAACGCTGCCGGTTTTCCATTTCCCGTAGCAAGCAGCGTCGGATCGGCCACTCCGGTCCGAACCGTGGCAATGTCACCCACGCGCACAGGGCCTTGATCTTGAATAGCCACAACCGCGTTGCGAATGTCGTCGAGGCTGTGAAACTGGTCATCTGTCAATATCTGATATTGCAGATAATCCTTCGGCAGTCTGCCGACGGCCGTCACTTGGTTCGTATCCGCGATCTGCGTCGCCAACTCGTCCAGCGTCAGCCTGTGTGAAAGCAACTTCTGCGGATCCGCGATCACGGAAATCTCGCGATGATCGGTAGCCTGCACTTCCACTTGTCCAACGCCGGGAACGCGGGTGATCAAAGGACGCAGGTTGTAATACGCGTAATCGTAAAGATCCGCGTCCGGCACATTGCCGTTCAGAATCAAGCTCAACACGGGATAGACTGTCGGCGACTCCCATTCCACGTTCACTTCCGTGCCTGCGGGAAGCGAAGATTGCACTTCGCTCACTCGTCCCTGCACAAGCTGCAGCGCGTACTTCATATCCATTCCAGGACTGAACAGCACGCCGACCGACGACGCTCCGCGGATGGTCTTCGATCGCACCCGGCTTACTCCTTGCACCGTACTCACCGATTCCTCAAGGGGGCGCGTAACGGTTAGCAGCATTGTCTGCGGCGCAAGATCGCCCGAGTGCACCAGGATTACGATTCGCGGGAAATCCAAATACGGATAAATGTTGCTGGGAAGTTTGAAGAAAGAATAAACCCCGGCCACGGTGAGGAACGCTGTCAGCAAATAGACTGCGTATCGATTTTTCCGGCAGACGCGGACGATATTCATGATTTAACTTTAACTTTCGTCGTGTCGCCCAAGCCGTAACCACCCGTCAAAATCACGGTGTCGCCGTCCTTCACACCGGACAAAATCTCTACGCGATCTTTCGTTTCAATGCCCAGCTTTACGTCAATTGCTTTCGCCGTATCACCTTGAATCTGGTAGACGCGCGCGTGGCCCGAATCGTCGTGGTAAATGGCTTCGGGCGGCACCGTGAGAGCGGCCTCATGCGTCTGCACGGGCACTTGCGCATCCAGGTACATTCCCAGTTTTAGTGTCCCGGCCGGATTCGCGATGCGTATGCGCACGCTCCCAACGTTTGTCGCCGGATCGACCGTCGGCGAAATCGCCACGATCCTGCCTTCGAACGTCTTGCCAGGGAATGCATCGCTGGTGGTCGGAAGAGTTTCGCCAACGTGAATTTTGCTGATGTTGCCGGCGGGCAGGCTGCCCTGGAGCTCCACCTGGCCAATGTTTGCGACTTCAAGAATCGGCTGAGCCGCCGTGCCATCGACTTGCTCACCGATGTTCGCGAAGCGCTTTGCCACCACGCCGTCGAGCGGCGAAAGGATTCTTGCGCGCCCCACTTGCAGCCTTGCGGCCGATACGGCTGCGTCGGCCTGATGTTCCGCTGCCTGGGCGACGCTCAACTGCGTCTTCGCATCCTCCAAGTCTTTGCCGGCCGCAATGCCGCGTTGGAAAAGCGTCTGGTTCCTTGCCAGATTTTGCTCCGCATTCTGCATCGTCGCTTGAGCCTGTGCGAGCGCCGCCTCAGCCTGCCGCAACTGTTCCTCATATGTATGGCTATCGATCGTCGCCAGCACTTCGCCTGCGTGCACGCGATCACCCTCCGCTACATTCAAGCCCGTGATCCGCCCGGGAACCAACGAGCTCACTTTTACGTCTTTATTGGGCAACGCCACCACGTTGCCGCTCACAGTCACGGATTGCTGGATGTTCGCGCGCGTCACTTTTGTAACCGTCACTTCCGCAGTCATTTGTGCGTCGCTGGCTTGGTCACTTGAACCCGAGCATCCCGCGAGAATCATTACTGGCGCGACCATAGCCGCGATGCTCAGCCCGATTCCCATCCATTGGCGTCTTCGTCTCATCGTTACTCTGCCCCTTCAGTCGAGAGGCACCCCGACGGTCGCTTCCAACTGTGCAAACGCCTGATGAACCGCCAGCAAACTCTGTAAATATTGTTCTCGCACCGTTTGTACATTTTTCTGCGCATCAAGGACCGAAAGGATATTTGCTTTTCCCGCTTTGTAGCTTTCCTCGGCCATGCCCTCCAATTTATCCGCCGCGGGCATAAGCGAATCTTTGTACAGCCGCGCTTGCGCCTCGCGCGAATCCAGTTGCAGAAACGCCGATTCAACGTGCCCCTCCACCGCCCGCCGCGTCGCGGCCGCCTGATCTTCCAGCGCGACAAGACTCGCGTCCGATTGCGCGATTTCACCTTGATTGCGCGTGAAAATAGGCACTTCCATGCTCGCCTGACTTCGAGGCCCGTACCGAAAATTGTGAGGCGAATTGTAATCGATGCCTAGCGACAGAGTCAGATTGGGAATTCGTTCAGCCTGAAACAGCGCGCGCTGACTCTGTTCGATTTTTTCTTGCTGCGAAATCTTGGCGAGGTCCGTGTTCGAGTTGTTGGCGCGCGTCAGCAAATCATTCAATGACGGTTCTGAAGGAAGCCCGTCAAGCGGTGTCACCAGTTCCCATTCAGTTCCCGGCGGTTCATTCAGAAGAAGATTGAACTCGCTCAATGCCACTTTTTGTTCCTGTTGCGCCACTTGGTAATCAGCCTGCGCCTGCGAAAGCACCAGGTCCGCCTGAAAGACTTCCAACTGCGGCACATCGCCAGTTTGATATCGCTGCTGCGCAATATCGCGGAGCCTTTTTGCAAGGTTTACCGCGTCGCCCTTCTCGGCGGTCACGTCGCGCGCCAGCGCCAGGGCGAAAAACGCGTCGCGTACGTTTTGCCGAGTCAACCGCTCCAGGGCCGCCACATCGTCATCGGTCAGGACGCCCTGTGCGCGCGCCAACTCAATACGGCGTTTGCGCTTCGATCCCAACTCAAGAGGGATATCGAACCACCAGCCCTCATGTGGATCGTCACGCAGAACCGTGACGTTGGCGGTCGGGTTCAGGCGTTGGCCCGCGATTCTTACTCCTGCGGCGGCTACCGCTCGCTGCGCCCGCGCGGCGATTAAGTCCAGGTTTTGCCGGTTAGCCATTTCCAGGGAACGCGCAAGGGTCAATTTTTCGGGAGTTTGCTGTGCGCTCGCTGACATCGCCGCTGCGCAAATCAACAAGAGCACGCCGACAAGTTTCACCGTGGACTTGCCTCCTCTGCTGAACCAATAAACGCACTCAAAGGCTTCTTCGGTCGCGCTGCCGAGCAACGCATAGGCCCAATCCAGTCTATATTCCTCGTGGGCCCTGGCAGCTAATCGAACATTAAATCTTCACTTAGTTTTTTGAGTCGCCGTTCATGCCGCAGCGAGGAAGCGAAATGGTCAATGTGGAGCCCACGCCCGGCCGGCTCGCGCATTCTACCGTGCGCCCGGTGCGCGCACAATTGCCTTCGCGATTGCCAAGCGCAACCCTACTGTAAGCTTCGGTCGCATCGCTTTGAGGCATGCCGCAGACGGCGCTCGGAAATATGCGGCAAATGTCGAGCACTTCGTTTAGATACAGCGACTCGTGTTGAAGTCGCAATTGGCCGGCGCCGGCCATGGATGGCGGGAAGAGCGCTTCGACGATGCGGCTGAGTGTCTTTGACTCGCTGTGGCGGGAACTACTTTGCCGCGTACTGTCGATGCGCTTGGAGACGCGCCTGTATTACCCGTAGAATCGAATCGCGCGCGATCATCCCTACAATGTGACCTTCCTGCAGTACAGGCATCTGGTTCACGTCCTCGCTCTGCATCCGTTCGAGCACTCCTGTTACGGGTTCATTGGGCATCACCCAGTGAATCGCGCCCTGGGGCACCATGGCCGCTTGAATCGAAGTGTTCGCCCACTCGTCGCGGGGGAAGCGTTGCACCTGATGCAAAGTCACCAATCCCACGGCCATGCCGTTGCCCGTCACCACATGGCACCGTCGCCCCGTCCGCAGCACTTCGTGAACGTAATCCTCGAGCGAAATATCCCGCGCCACCGTGGGCACGTCGGGAGACATAATGTCCGCCGCGCTAAGCCCTGTGAGCGTGTGCCGAATGGCAACCTGGGTGTATGTTTCTTGCGCCGCGGACAACAGGTACCACCCAATGAACGCGAGCCACAGGCCGCCACTCCAGCCGCCCAGGAATCTTGATACTCCCGAGTCCCGCTCCATAACTGCCCAAATTCCCAGCATGATCATCATGTAAGCGAATACTTGTCCGCTGCGCGACGCAATCTGCGTAGCCCTATCGAAGTTTTTCGTGATGCCCCAGACAATCGCACGCAGCACTCGCCCTCCATCCATGGGGAAGCCAGGGAGAAGGTTGAACACGCCGAGGATCACATTGATCTCGCTCAAATAAAGGGCTGCGAGCTGCAAGACTCCGTGGGGAGCGACTACGTAAATGCCGAAGAACACCGCGCCCAAAATAAAGCTGACCATCGGTCCGGCAATCGCGATGTTGAATTCCTGAAAGGCGCGCTCAGGGTCGCGCTCGATTCGCGCCAATCCCCCGAAGAAGAACAGCGTGATGGAGATAACGGGAATTTTATAGTGTAGCGCAATTACGCTGTGCCCCAGCTCGTGCAATATCAGGGAACCAAAGAACACCACGCTAACGCCAACGGCGAGAATCCAGTACTGCAGCGGTGTCGCGCCTTCCTGCAGCGGCAGAATTTGCGTCGCAAGGAAAAAGGTAAGCAGCGCGAAAATCAGAAAACTGGTCGCATGCAGGTATAGCGGAATCCCGAGGATCTGTCCCACTCGAAGTCCCGTCTGTGGTTGTTGCATATTTCCGGAATAGCCCCGGTTCAATTATAGCGAACACCAGCGCGCTGCGCGTCCTTCTTTCACGCTGTGTCCCGCTGCCCACGCCGAACGCGGCACCACAGCCCCCTATCTTCTTTCCCTACAACCACTCGTCGATGGCACGCACCGTGCCATATGCCCCAAGGAAGCGCAGTCACAACATTGCCCCACAGGAGGCGGTCATGCGGCGCACGCGAACCGGCAAAGATTTTCGAGGAACTAAACTCTGCGTAACGAAACGCGTTCCGGCGGCCTTGGTTCTGCTTACATTGGCTTTCACGGTCAGTGCGACGGCTCAAGAACAGCCCCGCATGCGTTGCGACAACGCAGAGTCAGCACCGGCGGCCACAGAGCGACGCATTGTCGTCAGCATCCCAGATCGCAAGCTTGCCGTTGTCGAAAACGGCCGCGTCGTCTTGAAATTTGCCATCTCCGTCGGAGCGCCCGAGAGTCCCAGCCCTGCGGGCGAATTCCGCGTCATCAATCGCGTCGAGAATCCCGTCTATTATCACCCCGGCGACGTGATTCCTGCTCGTCCTGACAATCCCGTCGGCCCGCGCTGGATCGGCTTAAGCATCAAAGGTTACGGCATTCACGGCACCAACGAGCCACGTCTCATTGGACGCGACGTTTCCCATGGATGTATCCGGCTCCGGAATCGCGACGTGAAAAGACTCTTCGCGCGCGTTCGCGTGGGTGACGTTGTTGAGCTTCACGCCACTCGCGACGCGCAGACGGCGCGCTACTTCGGCACCGATTTGCCTCACGTGTTGCTCGCGTCCGCGCTCGAGCAACAGTCACTTGTTTCGCCGGAGATCAAAGCCCGCTGAACTCTGAAATCAGGGGAGGGAACGAAAATGAGAGTAGCAACCATCTTGACTGCAACCGTAGCGGCCTCTTTCGGAGTGGCATTCGCATTCGAATGGCTGTGCTTGCGGACTGTGATGGCGCTCATGCCCGCGCGCCAAGTGCCGGCGCGGCCTGCAATGCTCGCTCCGCAGCCGAAACAAAATTGAACGACTTGGCCTGACGCGAAAGAAGGACAGACATTAAGGGGGACGAAAATGATTTTCTTACGACATTTGCTCACCGCGGTAGGAATTGTTCTGTTGTTCGTCGCTGCGGCCATCGTAGCTTACGACCTGATCTACTCCTACGAACTCGACCGCCTGGTGCGGCGCGTCTTCTCAAAAAATCCGCCGGAGGAAGCCCCGAAGCCGCGTCCGAGAATCTCGATCCGCTGGCGCGACGGCGGCAAGATCGCGGGAGCGGCGTTCGTCGCGTTGCTCATCGCGCTGAGCATTGTCGTAGTTCCTGATGGCTCCGCAGGCATTCGCGTCAGCCAAATTTCCGGTATTCGCCCTGGAACACTCTACTCCGGCGTGCATCTCGTAACGCCTCTTCTTGAACGCCTATCGGTCTACGACATTCGAGAACAAGTCTTCGCGACCTCAGCGCAAGACAACGCAAAGCCGCGCGAAACCGTCCTGAAAGTCGAGGCCCGCGAAGGCTTGCCGCTCGGCTTGTCCGCACTGGTTCGCTATCGCCTCGATGCCAGCCGCCTCGGCTATGTTGAAGCGAATCTGCCGCGGCCCATCGACGAACAGATCGTCGGCCCGGTCGTCGAAAGCGCGTTTCGCGAAGTCGCCCCTGATTACGTGGTACGCGACATTTTCTCCGTTAAACGCGATGAATTTCGCCAACGCGTCGCCGGCCTGATCACGGAGCGGCTCGCGCAAGACGCCATCGTTGTCAAGGAAGTCCTCGTCCGCCGGATTGTGCTGCCGCCGGAATATGCGCAAGGTCTCGAGAATATCCTGTTGAAAGAGCAGCAGAGCGATCAGATGAACTTCGAACAGGAAATCGAGCAGAAGCGCGTGAAGATCGCGGAGTATCAAGCTGACGAGAATAAAGTC
Source organism: Candidatus Acidiferrales bacterium (assembly GCA_035943235.1). GTDB lineage: Bacteria > Acidobacteriota > Terriglobia > Acidiferrales > UBA7541 > DAHUXN01. Next base: position 23,549 of record DASZCH010000225.1, on the reverse strand, counting down.
CGCCAGGTGAAGCAAGCCGAAGCCACCGCGCAAGCTCGTGTGATCGCCGCGAGAGCCGAATCCGACGCGATGCAATACACGCTGCCGCTGAAGCAAAAGCAAATCGAGCAGGCGCGCCTCGAAGCCAAGGCCCGCAAGGAAGCCACAATCGAAAATGCGCAAGCGGAAGCCCAGGCGAAAGTGATCGACAGCCAGGCCGAGCAGCAGAGCCAGGAGCTTCTCGCCAAAGCCGACGCGAATCGAATTCGCATTACAGGCGCCGCCGAGGCCGAGCGTTTGCAGCTCGAAGCCACTGCGCTGCGCGGCAATCCTTTGCTCATTCAGAAAATCGTCGCGGAAAAACTGTCAGACAAAGTTCGCATCATGATGGTGCCCATGGATGGCAAGTTTTTCTTCACCAATGGCGTCCTTGATGCGCCGCTTGGAGCCGCGGACTTGCCGCCTTCCGGAAGAACTGGCGACGCATCCGGCGCGCAAGCAGGCGTCCAGCCCGGCGGACGCCCATGAGAGTTCCCGGCCGGCTTCACGGTCGGTGCAGTCGGGTAACTGCTGGCAAAACCCCCTGTGGGTGGTTGGGCCGCCGCCGCGGCAAAGCCACCCCGCCAGCGGTTTCTCGGCATAAGGCCGTCGCTTGAAACGACACACGACCAATGTGAAACTCCTGACGCGAAAATACGCTGTGCTATGATTGCGCCACGTCAAGCTTCCGTGACGCGACTCGATGCGGCCCTTCCGCCGAATTTTTGCGTTTCATCTGCTTCTCGCATTTTCATTCCCCGCGTTCGCGGCGCTCGCTCCGCTGGCTCCGCGCCTATCGCCATCGAGGGTATCGACGCAATCTTCGTCGCGGCCCCCATCCAAACTCTTCGCCGAATCACGGGACGATGATCCCTTGTCCGCCGCCGCCCGCGAGTTGGCCCGCAAAGTTGCAGCTTCGGTCGATGCTGGCATCCTAGACAAGCTGGCCGCCCCGAATTTCGTGAATTTATCTTCGATCTCTCCTTTCGAATTTCAGAAGGCCTCCAGCGCTTTCCGTGACGAAATCGGCCAAGCGGCCAAGGTCTCTGGCGGCGGAAGCGCTCAAGAAGTCGAGGCTGCATCCCTTAACCTCACACTCACAGAAAATCTTAACGGTTTTTTGTGGATTGCCCAAGTGACGCAAGGCCGGTCGCAGCAAACGTTCTTCGTCACGGTGGCCCGCGAACTGCTCGTCCAGGCGAGACAGCCCAGCCCTTCCGTCACTCTGCAAAAGGAGTTCCTCCTCAGCGAGTCTGAGCCGATCCTCGACGCAGCCTTGCTGTTTGCATCGCCGGGCGCTGCACCGAACCTCCTCGTTTTGCAGCCCGACCGCGTCGCGCTCTTTGCGCAAGAAAACGGCGCATGGAAATTCCAGTCCGAATCGCCCATAGCGCACACAGGCGCCTGGCCGCGCGACATCCGCGGACGTTTGCAACAAGGCGTAAACGGAGAAGATGCAGTGCTCCCCGGCGTTCTCTGTATGATTAGCGCGGGCAGCGCGCTGTCCGCATCGTGCAAGCCCGGCAAGACTCAGTGGTCGCTCTCCACAGAGCTTCCTTCCATCCAGCCGTCCGTGGCCACTACAACCGGAAATACTTTCACTGTTCCGCCCCTCGGGTCCCAAGAATTCTACTCTTTGGCTGCGATCGTGACGCCAGTGTCTTCCGGTACATCAACGCCCGTAATCATCACGACGCCGGATGGCCGCGCTCTTCTCTTTGAAGACTCTTCGAGCCCCATCACTTCTTTCCACGATTGGGGCAGCGACATCGCTACATTGCGGTCCACGGGCCATTCGCAATGGCCACTGCTTGTGACGCGCCCTGGCGATTGGACCGCGCCTGATTCCGTGCAGGCTTTCGACATCATTGACTATCAAGCCGTCGCGATCGGCGGCGACATCAACTTCGACGGCCCGATCACGGCGCTTTGGTCCGAGGAAGAAAACACCGTCCTCGCGGTTTCACGCAATCTGAAAACGGGAATGTATGAGGCGTATTTCATTCGCGCGGTATACAACCAATAGTTTACTGGTCGCGTTGCTCTTCGTCGCGCCGGCAACGTCCGCGGCGCGACGGCCGCGCTACGGCGGCACGTTGAAGATTGACTTGCAGGGCCGCGTCACTTCGCTTGATCCCGCGCAGAAACAGGGAAGCGTTACCGGTCAAATCGCGCAAGACCGTCTCCTCGAATTAATCTCCGATCGCTTAGTTAAGCTGGACCAATTTGGCGAGCCAAAACCGGCTCTGGCGATTTCCTGGCAGCACAACGACAGATTTACGCACTGGGAATTTGATCTGCGCCCGAATGTGAAGTTTCAGAACGCCACTCCCATCACTTCACAGGCCGTCGCCAATTCTCTGCAGGCAGTCAATCCAGGCTGGCATGTGACTGCCGCAAATGATTCCGTGGCTATAGAATCCGATTCGCCGTCGCCGGAAATGTTGCACGTGCTCGCGGAAACCAAAAATTCAATTCTTCTCCGCCAGGCTGACGGGAAAATTCTTGGCACAGGGGCATTCCGTCTTACAACCTGGGTTTCCGGCAAGAGCGCGGTTTTCATGGCGAATGACGATTACTGGGGTGGCCGTCCCTTCGTCGATTCCATCGACGTGCAAATGGGCCGCACGACCCGCGAACGCATGATTGACCTCGATCTCGGCAAGGCTGACATTGCGGACATCGCTCCCGACCGCGCTCGTATCGATGCCTCGCGAGGTGTGAAGATTTCGACATTCGATCCCGCCGAATTGGTCGCGCTGGTTTTCGAGAGTTCCAGCACGCATGCAAGAGACATTCGCATTCGCCACGCGCTTTCGGTTGCGATTGACCGCGCGTCCCTTGTGGATTTTGTGTTCCAAAAAGAAGGCATGCCTGCGGGCGGCCTGCTGCCCCAATGGTCCTCCGGCTACGCATTTCTTTTTTCGGTTGCGCCGGATCCAGTGGCCGCGCGCCAACTCGCATCGCAAATCTCTCCCGTACATGCACTGAAGGTGGGCTATGATGCCGCTGACCCGATGGAGCGCATGATCGCCGAACGCATTGCCGTTAACGCCCAGGCTGTGGGATTCTTGATTTCCTCGCGCGCCATCAGTGCCGATTCCGTTGCCGGGACCGCAAATCGCGCTGCGAATCTCACGGAGTATGACGCGCGCATTGTGCGCCTTCCGATGTCTTCGCCTGCCCCCGGAGCAGCCCTCGAGAATTTCCTGCAAACCCTTGTGCAGCTCGGGGAATTGGAGCCTTCGCTCGCCGCGCCTCTCAATGACCCGGCGAATCCTGAGCAATTATATTCGCGCGAGCGCGCTGTGGTGGATAGTTATGAAGTCATCCCGCTTGTCCATGTCCCGGAGGTGGTGGGTTTAAGCGCCCGCGTGCGTGATTGGATGCCTGCTCGATGGGGTGCCTGGCGAATTTCGGATGTCTGGCTTGACGGAGCCCCTCAATGAGTTTCCGTCTGAAGATGTTCGTACTGTTTCCGCTCGTGGTGGTTGCCGCAGTGGCAATCGTTGGCGTGGGCGTTACATCAATCACGCGTCGGTCGTTCGAGCAACTTGACACATCGCACACAGACGCAATTGTGTCGCAATTCCAGCGTGAATTCGTAAACCGGGGACAACAAATCGCTCGCGGCGTTCAGGACATTTCGGGCTCTGAAGCGACGTTGAATATGGCCATTCACCTGAGCGCCCGAGATATTGACCCGTCTCTTTACGGCCACGATGCCGTTAGCGTCGCCTCCGATCACCATTTCGATTTCCTGGAATTCGCGGGAAACGACGGAAGCATTATTTCCTCGATGCAATGGCCCGCGCGCTTCGGTTATAAGGAAGACTGGCTGCTTCAACAGGCCGATTGGCGCGCGCGCGGCGCTTTTCTGCAAAAGGTGGACACGCCGGATGGCCCCGAACTCGGACTGATCGCCGTCTCGATACTTCCCGTTGCCGGCTCGAATCTTTACACGGCGGGCGGCGAACGGCTCGACAAATCCTTTCTGTCCTCACTCAGTTTGCCGCAGGGGATGCGCGCGCTACTTTACGTCAATCTCGGTGCAGATTTCTCGCCGCAGAATTTGACTGCCGTAGACGGTCCCATAACGCAGCCGGAGCGTTTTGCGCCGCTCGTGGCGCGCGAACTTCAGCAACCGGGCGAAATTACCACGATGATTCATTGGACGCGCAATGCCGCCAGCGACGAAGTCTTCCATTTGCTTCCGCTGCGTGGCCCGGGCAGAGATCTTCTCGGCATCTTGTTTGTCGGCAGCTCGCGTCACGATTTGGTTTTGCTCGAACGCAGCATCCGCCGCTTGGCGCTTCTGGTTGGCGGGATCGCGCTGGCGCTGGGGATTTTACTGAGTTGGTGGGCAGCGGTGCGTGTCACGTGGCCAGTCGGAAAGCTTGTCGCCGGCGCGGAAGAAGTAGCATCCGGAAATTGGGACGCGCGCGTCGCGATTCATTCGCATGACGAAATCGGCGCGCTCGCCGGAGCATTCAACCAAATGACCGGACAGCTTGCTGAGCAGCGCGAGCGCCTGATTCAAACCGAACGCGTCGCGGCGTGGCGCGAACTCGCGCGCCGCCTCGCGCATGAATTGAAGAATCCGTTGTTCCCGCTGCAAATCACGGTGGAAAATCTTCAGCGCGCTCGCGAGCAAAGCACTGCGGATTTCGATGAGATTTTCCGGGAGTCCACGGGGACTCTCCTTGCAGAAATCCAAAATTTGAAAAAGATTGTCGGCCGCTTCAGCGATTTCGCGAAAATGCCACACCCGGAGTTGCAGCCGTTGGACGTAAACGAAATGGTCCGCGGCGTCACTCGTCTTTTTGAGCCGCGCTTCATCGCTCCCGGCGAGCCAAAAATTACAACGGAACTGTATCTCGATGAAAAACTTCCCGTGATTCAAGCCGACAGCACGCTTCTTCATCGCGCGATTGGGAATTTGGTGCTCAATGCCATCGACGCGATGCCGGACGGCGGCAAATTAACCCTTCGCACAATGACGCATGGCGATGGCGTGCGTCTGGAGATTTCCGACACGGGTGCCGGACTCACGCGCGAGGAATGCGAGCGGCTTTTTACGCCGTATTACACCACTAAGCAGCACGGTACCGGCCTCGGCCTCGCCATTGTGCAGTCCGTTGTCAGCGATCATGGCGGACGAATTTCCGTGGCCAGCGAGCCGGGCAGGGGCACGACGTTTCGCATCGATCTTCCGGAACATCCGCCGGACGTGACGGTGGTTGAGCCAATACCCATCGATAGCAAAAAGTCCGCTGAACCTGTCATGGGACGGAAAGCGTAATCTGTATGACCGCCAAAGCGCATATCCTGATTATCGACGACGACGCGAACACCCTTGCTTCTCTCTCCCGTGCATTTCGCTTGTCGGGCCACGAAGCCACGGTTTGCGATAGCGCTGTGCGCGCCCTCGAACTGGCACGCGACGGGCATTTCGATTTGATCCTTTCCGATGTGGTGATGCCCGGCAAAGACGGCATCGCGCTTCTCGAAGAAATGAAAACTCTCGGCGTCAGTTCACCGGTCGTGATGATGTCCGGACAGGCTACGATCGAAATGGCTGTGCGCGCCACGCGGCTGGGCGCAGCGGACTTTCTGGAAAAGCCCATTTCGACGGAGAAACTTCTCCTAACTGTGGAAAATGCGCTGAAGCTGGCGCGTCTCGAAGAGGAAAATCGCGACTTGCGCCGGCGCGTCGGCCGCCATCAGCTTGTATGGGCAAGTCCGGCGATGAAGGCGCTGATGGGCGAAGTCGAGCGCGTCGCCGCCAGCGAAACGCGCGTTTGCATTCGCGGCGAGACCGGCACGGGCAAGGAGCTTGTCGCACGCACGTTGCACGAAAAGAGCGCGCGCAAGAACGGCCCGTTCATCACTCTGAATTGTGCGGCGGTTCCGGCTGAACTGATGGAGTCGGAGCTTTTCGGCCACGAACGCGGCGCGTTCACGGGCGCGGCTTCGCGGCACACGGGCAAATTCGAGCAAGCCCATCGAGGCACTCTTTTCCTCGATGAAATCGGCGACATGCCGCCGGCCATGCAGGCCAAACTTTTGCGCGTTCTGGAAGAGGGTGAAATCGAGCGCGTGGGCGGCGACCGGCCTATTCCAGTGAACGTTCGCGTCGTAGTCGCCACGCATCGCAATCTGGAAGAGCAAGTCCGCCGCAATACTTTTCGTCAGGATCTTTATCACCGGATTTTCGTTTTTCCCGTGGTGCTGCCGCCGCTGCGCGAGCGACTGGAAGATATTCCCGTGCTCGTGGAACATTTCGCGCACCAAGTCGCCGAGCAAAACGGCTGGAAGGTGAAGAAGTTTTCGCCGGAGGCTATTGCGGAATTATCTCGCTACTCCTGGCCAGGAAATGTTCGCGAACTTCGTAACGTCGTCGAGCGCGTCCTCCTGCTGGCGACCGAAAAAGAAGTGGATGCTGCGACGATACGCACGGCGCTGCCGCATCCCGAATCCGCGAGCGGAATTGGCGAGCTGGGCGCAGCATCTTCGGGCCAAATTTTGGGAGCGGTCGCGGGCGCGATGGCCGAGCGTGTCGAGGCCTTCGAGCGCGAAACCATTCTCACCGAACTCAAGCGCCACCACAACCACATGACCAACACCGCGAAAGCTCTCGGGCTCGAACGCAGCCATCTCTACAAAAAATGCCAGCACCTCGGCATCGATCTTCGCTCCATCCGCAAAGAAGACGATGAGTAGTGCCTCCACAGCATTCTCGGAACCAAACGGGTGTTCCTACATCCGCGCGGATGTCTCCGGCGGCGCAAACAGTTTCGCTAAAATAAAGTGCGTCGGCACATAAATCACAATCACGAGACCGATCCACATCAGCGCGACGTGCGCGGCGCCGGGCCCCCAAGCACGATGCAGAATCGGATCACGAAATGCATAGTTGACGTTAAGCGCCGGATCCGTCGAACGCGCCACAACCATTGCATCCGCCGCAATCGCGGCTTGCAACAGCCATCCGCGACGATCATAGCCTGCGCGCGCAAGCGCCCACAGCAGCAGAATCGGCCAAACGATGTGGAACACGGAGAGCAGCCGCACCCACAGCGCATAATGGGCGTCCCACATATACTCGGTGCCGCCAATCAGATGATGTCCACTGAAAAATCGCCACGCCGCGTCCAGATCCCACAGCGAATCCACCACAATCGACGAGACGGCCTGGCTCGACAGCAGCAGGGAATTGTTCCACCAGAAACCCGCGCACGTCAGGATCACGGCAATGTCGCAGAGATGAACAAAATTCTGCACGCCCCAGTAACGCCAATAAGTGGGGATCCACACAGCGAGCCAGATCAAGCTGCCCCATCGCAGCCAGTTCGGGAATTTTGACTTTGTCGCTCGTTCAGGCGTCATTGTTGGCTCGGTATCGTATCAGAGATGTTCGTGTTGACGCCCGCGCCAGAAAAGTTGCCATGGCATGGCGACATGCGTGCGAAAATGTGCGCATGAACGTTTGGGCCATGGCGGGCGCGGCCGCGATCGGCGGTGCGGCAGTAGGCGCATGGGGAGCGGTGAATCCGCGGTCGCAGCTTTTCGGGCGCACGCTGCGTTTCACCGGCGATTCGTCAACCGTCGCCCTCACGTTTGACGACGGACCAAACCCCATGGCAACTACGCCGTTGCTCGATCTGCTGGACAAACACGATGCCCGGGCCACTTTCTTTTTAATTGGCCGCCATGTGCGCGCCTTTCCAGCCTTGGCGCAGGAGATCGCTGCGCGCGGCCATGCCATCGGCAATCACACGGAGACGCACCCGAGTCTGGTTTTTCTTTCGCGGACTAGGTTGCGTCAAGAACTCAGCAAGTGCGCTGAAGCGGTCCGTACAGCAGTGGGCGGCGGGGAATTGCGCTGGACGCGCCCGCCATTTGGTTTTCGCGGCCCGCAGCTCAACCGCGTGGTGCGCGAGCTTGGCTATTCTGGCATCGTGATGTGGTCAAAATGGGCCTGGGATTGGAAGCCCCAGCCGGCACAGCCGGTGATTCATCGCTTGCGGCGCGTCTCGGGTGGAGATATTGTGCTTTTGCACGATGGCGACCATCGCGTTCTCAGAGGCGACCGCCGCCACACCGTTGCAGCGCTCGAGCACTGGCTGCCCCGATGGAAAGACGCGGGAATCCGTTTCGTGACTCTCGATGCCGTCGGCCACACAGCGCCGGTAAACTCGCCGGCAGTAGCGCGCGAAAAAATGTAGTTGGAAAGCGGGGCAAATGGACGACAGGAGATTCTACGACGAGAAGGACGAAACAAAGCAGATTCCGCTGACGTGTCCGCATTGCCGCCAGGAAAATACCTATCCCATTCGCTGGAAGGTACGGACAAAGAAAGCGGAATTGCCGCGCGGCTCCAATGAAGAAGATCGCGCCCATTTTGCAAAGGCCCGCTCATATATGGTCCGTGTCGATGATATGACCGCCTGCCGCAACATTCGCTGCCGCAAGCGTTTCGACTTGACTGGCCAAACGGTCGTCTTGATTTAACGCTCATTGCGCGGCCGCCGGTTAAATCTCCGGATACAGATCGAAGAACGCGTCCAGCGATTGCTTAAGCGTTTTCTCGATTTCCTCTCTGCTCCCCTCGATCAAATGCATGGTGATCCGGCCGCTGCGTCCGTTTTTGAGCTGTACGGTGGCCTCACCGACCGAATCGAGCTCCGTTGCCGGAAAGAGCCGCATGCCATAGACCAATGCCAGATTTGCCATCCGCATCCCTCCTAGTTTTGCATTTCAAAAAGACAGCGTAAGCGGCGATAGCGCTCCAGTCAAACAACAAACAATCGCGCGATAGCCCTTCCATTCCACGATGGCGATGCGCATTGACATCACCGCCCCCTTGAGGGCATCCTGAATGCATAGCAGGGCATCGCATTATCAGAATTCCCCTGGGGGCCGTCGCAATGAAGCTGCGTTTCGCGGATACCGCAGTACTGGTCATCCTCACGCTGACGATTGCTACCAGCCTACGCGCACAATCCACGAATCCGCCGGGGACGACTACTCAGTCTGCGAACGCGTCGCCTGCTCAGCCTTCAACCAGTGCCGCATCCGTCACGCCGGTTGTTCCTTCACCAAAATATTTCCAGGTACCGTCCGGGACGCGCCTTCCGCTTGTGCTTCACAACGCGATTTCCACGCGTAGTGCGAAGGCCGGCGACCCTGTATATCTGGAAACGCTTTTCCCCATTGTAATCGATAGCCGCATTCTGATTCCCGCGGGCTCGTACGTCAGCGGTGAAATCACGGAAGCCAAACGCCCGGGACGCATTCACGGACGCGGCGAAATCAAAATCAGACTCGACAATTTGATTCTTCCGAATGGCTACCAGGCAAGCTTCAATGCCTCGCCCACCAATGCGGGTACCGGCGGTAACGAATCCATCGGCAAGGAAGGCGCGATCAAGGCCGATTCGAACAAGACAGCTGACGCGGGCACCGTCCTTGAGACAACGGCAGCCGGTGCGGGCATCGGCGGGATCGCTTCGCAAAGCGCCAGAGGCGTGGGAATCGGTGCGGGCGCCGGTGCCGCCGCGGGCCTTCTTGCTGTCCTCCTCACGCGCGGCCCCGAAGCGGAACTGCCGCGCGGCACTACTTTGGATGTAATCATGAACCGCCCGCTCTATTTACTTTCCAGCAAGGCGAACTTCACCACTCCCGGACAATCTTCAACGCTCGCCGGTCCTCCGAACCGCGAGCCGCAGCGCCGCACGGGCATAATTCCGCACTAAATTCTTTGCGAGTTTCTCCTAGTTCGTTACAAATTTCTTATGAATTTTTTGTGGATGTGGGATTTTATGCGCGTTCAGTCGCACTAGACTGACGTGTCAGTCTAGGATAAGCCCTTTTTGGAAACGCTCATTTTCCGCGCATCGCCCGCTGTCGATGGGTTGCGCGTCGTCGCGAATCGCAGCGGGCTGAATGCCTCGAACCATGCGGAAGGTTTCCCCGTTGTAATCCACTCAGCCAGATATTTCGCCGTAACAGGCGCAAGCAGCATTCCGTTGCGATAGTGACCTGTCGCGATGAACAAGCCTTCTATATCCGTCGCGCCAATTATCGGCAAATGATCGGGTGAATCGGGCCGCACGCCGGCCCATCTTTCCAGAATCGGCGCGGCAGCCAGCGCGGGAGCCATCGTCAATGCCGCCTCCAGAATTTTCTGCTGACCCGCGTCCGTCGTATTCTTTTCGGATACGCCGCGTTCCAGTGTGCTGCCAACGACCGTGCGGCCATCCTCGCGCGGGGCCATGTAACCGAGGCTGCAGCGCAGAATTATTCGGGGCGCGCCGGGGATGACGCCCAGCGCAATCATCTGTCCGCGCACCGGAATCGTTGGTGCATAGGATTCCGCTCCGCCGATTTCCCCGGAACGCCATCCTGCGGCAATCACCACGTTGCGCGCCGCAATTTTTTCTCCCGTGCGAACTTCCATTTGGTCCGCGCGATTTTTCCTCTCGTTGGCAGCGAGCACACCGCTGCAACGTCCGTCTTCACTCAGCACGGAAATCACGCCGGTGTTTTCGCGAATTTCCACGCCGGCCTGCGTCGCTGCCGTCAGAGTGACATGCGTAATCACACGCGGGTCCAGATGCGCTTCATCCCGGATCCACAGAGCCGCGCGCGCAGCGGGCCCAACGGCAGGCTCGCGCCGCTTCGCCTCCGCAAGTGAAATTGCTTCCGCGGCAATGCCGTGGCTCCGGATTTCGTCCAGGCGCCGGTCGCGCGCCGCTTCGCCTTCCGCATCCAGAAATAATTCCATTGCGCCATTTGGGCGAAAGCCGGCGGATTTTCCTGTTGCGTCTTCGATCGCCGCCACAAATTCAGGATAGAGCCGATAGCTCTCAAGTCCGAGCGCCGCGATAGCGATCGATTCGCGGTCGGGCGCCGGCGAGATCGTCCCGGCCGCCGCCCACGAAGCCTCATGCCCCGGCGCCTGACGATCCAGCACAAGAACTGATTGCCCACGCCGCGCCAGATCGAACGCAAGCGATGCCCCGATGATTCCGCCGCCCACAATGACGGTGTCGTAGCTCTTCATCTTTCCATCTTACCAATTATTATTGCTTGCGAAGTGCCGCGGCTAAAGCGTCTTCAAGAAATCGAGAGACAGGAGATAGGCTTTCTGGGATAAGTTTTTCGCGCGAGACCAATCCGAGGTCTGAATCGCAGCTTGCGACTGGTCGAGCAGGCCGCGAATCTTATCGGCCATATCGCGCTGATTCGGGTTCAGTTCACGCCCGTCGGCCCGATGTAGATTTTGCTGAGCGTCCGCGACGTACTGTTGGGTTTGTTTTGTCAGATCGGCTCGTTCAGACGCCGAGATTTGCGGAGAAATTTGCGGAGCCGCCGGGCGTTCCGGCTCGGCCACAACTGTTGCAGGCCGCTTGAGCGTATCCGGTTTCGGCGTCAGGCCCGGAGGAGGAGTTGAAGGCTCGGGATTCTTGGGTGCGGGCGTGGACGGCGCGGGAATCGACGCCGGCGACCTCGTCGTTTCCGGCGGCACGATAGGAGCAGGCGGTTGCGCAGGCATGGCAATCGGTGCGGCGTGGACTTTGTGCGCCATGCACCCACACGCGAAAATGGCAAGCGCCGCCGCGGCGACACATGTTAAGAGCGCGGACTCTCGCGCCGGAGCCGTGGACGATCTCGAAAAACGCGTTTGGGCTGGGTAGCTCATTTCGAATTATGTCTGACGCGCGAACGGCTGGCCGTAGTCTCGGAAATTCGTTACAGGCACGCTGGCGGCGCGCGTCAACGGCAATTGAATGCGAAATGTCGTGCCACGGCCGGCCTCTGTATCGAATTCTATCGAACCGTTGTGCAATTGCACAAATCGGAATGTGTTCGCCAATCCCAAGCCTGTCCCGCCCTTTCGCGTGGTGAAAAACAACTGGAAGATTTTCGCACGGTTTTCGGGCGCGATGCCAGGCCCGGTGTCACCCACCCGAATTTCCGCCATATCCTCCACTCGATCGAGCGTCACGGTTAACTGGCCCCCCTGTTTCATGCATTCGCATGCGTTGAGCACCAGGTTCAAAAGAGATTGTTCAATCAGCCTTCTGTCCAATTCCATCGAAGGAAACGACGTGGGAATTTCCTTCACCAACGTCACGCCGGCGCTGGTGATCCCTGGCCGCGCGCTGGCCAGAACGCTCTCGATCAACTGCGGCAGATTCACATCCTCGCGCTCCAATTCGACCGGCCGGCTGAATTCCAGAAACGTTTTTACCACTCGATCAAGGCGATCAATTTCCGTGTCTAGCATTTTCGCCGCCTGCTGTGTTTCAGGATCGACTGGCAAGTTCGCCTTCAACACTTCGAGCCACACGCGCATGGAATTAAGAGGATTTTTCACTTCGTGCGCCACGCCCGCGGTCACGCGTCCCAGAGCCGCGAGTCTTTCGGAAACTTGTAATTGCGACCCGAGACGCTCCAGCGATTCCAGGTCGCGCAGGGAGACGAGCAATCCCATTCGCGTGCCGTCCTCCTGAATAGTTTGGATGCTTGCACCGACCCGCCGCGTCCCGTGCTCCCCCGCAATTTCCACTTCTACGCCTTCCACTCCGTCGGAATTGACTTCGCCTCTCCGTCCAATGTGAAGGGCCTGTGCCAGCGGATGCCCCGGCGGAAAAATCTCCTCGATCTTGCGCCCCAGCAAATGTTCCGAATCCACATCGATGAACTTTTCGGCGGATGGACTCACGAGCACCGCCCGGCCCTCCGCATTGAAAAGCAGCAAGCCATCCTCGAGGCCGGCCATGATTTGATTCATGTTCTCGCGTAATGTGCTGAAAATCTCGCGGACGTCGCGTAATTGCTGTCCGATGCGGCTAATTTTGTTGGACACTTGCCCCAGCTCGCCTGCTTGCGTCACGGGTTCCAGATCGAATTCGCCCGCCGAGATGCGGTCCAATTGCGCCGAGATCCGCGATAACGGCGCCAGAGCAACCTGGCTGACAAACGCTGTAAACAAAGTCGAAAGCAGCACCGCGCCCAGCGCCAGCCATGCCGCCGAATGCAGCCCCGGCCAAATTTCATCGCGAAGCAGGGCCGAGGCCAGCGCCACATGAATATTCCCGAATGGCTGGCCGCCGATGATGCTGAACGGCAGCGTCAGTTCGTAAACGCGCGGCGGCCCGTTCAGAAGCTTTAGCTGATTCAAGAAACTGGCATGAACAAGCTGCGAGAGGTTCGGGCGCTGCGAAACCGGCTCGCCGGAAAGCGAGGGATCGCTGGAAATCAGGGCCGTTCCATCGGCATCGCTGATCGTGATTTCGTAAATCGTCGGCGAGAAACTCATGTCGGATTCAATCAGCGCCGATAAACCTCGATTTTGTTCCAGTATCCGCTGGATATAGTCGTGAATATCGGCGGGGCTCGATGATATCGGTGCCGCTCCGCTTTCGGCCGCTTCGCGCAGGGCGTTCTGCGCGGAGACGAACACTTGTTGCAGCACAAACTGCGCGCGATCGTTCGCCTGCGTGATTACCTGCCGTGTGAGTCTCGCAACGTACAAGCCGGAGACCAGCGCCACTACAATCAAAACCAGAAGCGCCGTTGCCAGCGTGAACTTATTTTTCAGGCTTAGCGGCATGTTGGCGTGAAGCCTCGTACTCTTTAAGCTTGTTGTGAAGTGTTTTCAGGCTGATGCCCAAAAGTTCCGCGGCGCGCGTCTTGTTCTGATTCGTCGCGCCCAGCGTTTGGATGATCAGCTCCCGCTCCGCTGCTTCCACCGTAGTGCCGGGAGGGAAACGCAAGCCGGAAAGTTCGCCCGACTGCGCCACGGGACCCCGCGCGAAATCATCGGGCAGATGCGAACGGCCAATCGGCCCATGGTCGCATGCGATCGCCGCGCGTTCGAGCACGTTGCGCAGTTCGCGCACGTTTCCCGGCCACGGATACGCCTTGAACAATTCCATCACTTCCGTGTTAATGCCGGGCGCGTGGCGGTTGTGCTTGCGATTGATCTCGGCGAGCAACTGCTCGGTCAGTGGCGCCAGATCGTCCTTGTGATCGCGCAACGGCGGCAAGTGAATGTGGAAGACGTTAAGCCGGAAAAAAAGATCCTGGCGCAGCAGTCCCTGCGCCACGGCTTGTTGCGGATCTTTATTCGTCGCGGCAAGAACGCGCACATCCACCGGCGTCTCCACCTTGCTGCCGATCCTTCGTACTTTGTGGTCTTCCAGCACGCGCAGGAGTTTGGCTTGCGTCTGCGCCGGCATTTCGCCGATTTCGTCGAGCAGGAGCGTCCCGCCGTCGGCCAGCTCAAAGCAGCCGAGCCTCCGTTCCGCGGCGCCCGTAAATGCGCCTTTTTCGTGGCCGAAGATTTCGCTTTCCATCAGCGATTCGGGAATAGCGGAGCAGTTGATCGCTACGAAAGGCTGATTGGCGCGTGGCGACAGCGCGTGGATCGTGCGCGCAACTACTTCCTTGCCTGATCCCGTTTCGCCAGTGATCAGCACCGATGCTGTTGACGGTGCGGCTGTTTCCACCTGCCGCATCACTTCCACCATGGTCTTCGATGCACCGACCAATTCGCCCAAGCGTCCCGCGTCGCGCAACTGGCGCGTGAGCGCCGCAACTTCCCGCCGGTCGCGCGCTTTGCCCATGGCGCGGTCGAGCAATGAACGAAGTACAGGTGGCTTGAGAGGCTTTTCGATGTACCAGAATGCTCCCGCCTCAATCGCTTGCACCGCGCGTTCATCCGTGCCTCGGCCGGTTATGATGATGACGGGAGTTTCGGGAGCGTGCGCATGCAGTTGAGTAAGCAACTCGAGGCCGTTCATGCCCGGCAACTCGACATCAGCCAGCACGACTGCAGGCTGGAATTCGGCGAACTTCGCCAGTCCCTCCTCCGCGTTGCCGACTCCCAGGATTTGACAGCCCCACTTGTGGAGCAGGGCTTCGTAACCCTTGCGGGCGTTTTCCTCGTCTTCAACAATCAGGATGCGCTGCGAAAATGGGCTATGGCTTGCCATTAGAAATTTAATCTACAGTAAGGATGCGCGAAAGCCAAGCGATGGAAAGCCCCGCAGCCAAACTGCGTTAATGTTGAGCCGCCGACCAGTTACTCAATCAATTGAGGGTCGTGACGGGTAGTGGGTCAGTTTGAATTTTTGGCATTTGACAAATGTCTGACACCGCGCTAGCTTTGCCATATGCTTAACCGCTCAAAGAAGCGACCCCGCGACCCGAATCAGCTTGCCTATCAGGTAATGCTGGAATCCACGGGCCAAGCTCCGAAGTCTGAACCGCCCGCCGAACGCCCGAAAAACCCAGCCGCCGTCGCGCTAGGGCGTCTAGGCGGACTCAAAGGCGGTCGCGCCCGCGCTCGGAAGCTCAGCCGCCGTAGACGCTCCCAGATAGCACTGAAAGCCGCTAGAGCGCGATGGGCAAGGAGAGAACGTGGCCGCTGAACCGGAGGATTCCCAAAAACTCGAAGATTCTAAAAAACCTTCCCCACCACTTCCCGACCCGTCAAAAATATCGCCGTATGATGAAACTAGGTCTGGGCCGATAAAACCCACACGACGAGGACGGCAATCTCAATAGCAAAAAGCGTCGTTACCCACACCGAAAATTGCCATTTCCGCTTAACCAGATGAAGGTTGGCCGCGAAAGCCTGTCCCGCATAGTAGACCATGTCTTTTTGAAAGACCTCCGGTTGGTCAGCAAGCCACTCTGCGAACAAATTTGCCGGGCTTAAGACCTTCAACTTTCCCGACAGTCGCGCATAAGTTCCGAGCGTCACGCAAATCACGAATAGGGCCAGCCCAAGATAAAACCAGCCGGATGCGAAACACACGCCTGAACGTGCGGCCACGGAAGGAACTGCGGCGGACACGGTGACAATAAAGGCGAGAATCGTCTGAAGTCGCCCGTCAACAATATCGAGTCTTCTGGCCGCGACGTCGAACGATGCAACGGCAATCGGATATGCTAGTTCGATCGAGGGATATTTCTGTGCAAGTTCGCTCACCCACACACCTTCATTTTCTACTTGACTCTTATGCTTGACCGTGCTAGGATATGGTCATTATGAACAAGCTAAGCACAGAGAAGCGCAGTCAAGTGGTTTCGGCCCTTGTCGAAGGCAATTCGATTCGCGCCACGGTGCGAATGACGGGCGTATCGAAGAACACGATTGCGAAGCTGCTCTCCGAACTTGGCGAAGCGTGCGCGGATTACCTCGATAAGGCTCTCGTGAATCTGAACTGCAAACGAATCCAGTGCGACGAAATCTGGAGCTTCTGCTACGCGAAGGACAAAAACGTTCCCGAAAAACTTCGCGGCACATTCGGATACGGCGACGTTTGGACGTGGACAGCGATGGACGCGGAATCGAAGCTCATCGTTTCGTGGCTCGTTGGCGGGCGCGACGCGGGCACGGCCTACGGCTTCATGGATGATTTGTCGAAGCGCCTTGCGAATCGCGTGCAACTCACTACGGACGGGCATCGCGCGTACCTCTCTGCTGTCGAGGAAGCGTTTGGCTCTGAGATAGATTATGCCATGCTCGTAAAGCTTTACGGCGCGAGTGATGAAAGAGATACCCGCTACAGCCCGCCAGAGTGCATCAGTTGCCGACAGGTGGAAATTTCGGGTCATCCAGACCCAAAGCACATTTCGACAAGCCACGTGGAAAGGCAGAATCTCACGATGCGGATGCAGATGCGGAGATTCACGCGGCTCACGAATGCGTTCTCGAAGAAAATCGAAAACCATATCGCTTCGATTGCGATTCACTTCATGCACTACAACTTCTGCCGCGTGCACCAATCGCTCCGCGTCACGCCCGCGATGGAAGCTCATCTAACTGACCACGTTTGGACGATTGACGAAATGCTCAGCATCTTGGATTCCAAAGAGAACACGAAAAATGCCGCATAAAATTCAAACTGACCCACTACCTCGTGACGGTCTCGTTCTGGCTCTTAGAGACGCCGCGAATTCTTTGTCGAAAGTTTTGCTCGCTCAAGAAATTTCTGCACTATTAATTGATTCCACGAATTGTCATATACTAGTGAATGGGAAGACTTTAGTTGGAGGGCTGTTCTGGAACTGTAATTGCGCTCTAATGCCTGGAGGTGTCATTTGAAAAATCGGTTTCATCCATTACTCTTGCTCGCTCTAATGGTCGTGACAACACTGTACCTGCCTGGTTGTTCCCACAATGGAAGCAACGCCAACAGCGCAAACAGCGCGCAGCCCGCTACTTCTTCAAGTGCAGCGAGCTCGGCCAGTCCAGCCGAAGCTCCGCAGCCAGTGACAATTCCCGCAGGTACGAATCTGCACGTGATTCTCGGGACCACGATCAGTAGTGGGACCAGTCAGTCGGGAGACTCGTTTAACGGGACACTTTCCGAACCTATTCGCGTCGGCGGTGGCGTGGTCGTATCTCGCGACGCACGTGTGCGTGGAACCGTCGTCGAAGCTCGTCAATCCGGACGTCTCTCCAAACCCGCCCTTCTCAGCGTCGCCGTTACTTCGGTTCAGGCCGGCGGTTCGTGGGTTAACGTCAATACGCATCCGATCACATTGGAAGGCAAGTCGCATAAGAAGCGCGATGTCGTTGCTATTGGCGGTGGCTCGGCGCTTGGGGCGCTGATCGGGGGAATCGCGGGAGGCGGCAAGGGCGCGGCCATAGGCGCGGGCGCTGGCGCTGGCGCCGGAACGGTCGGAGCCGCCGCGACCGGCAAGAAGGAAATATCTCTGCCTGCTGAATCCCATTTGACATTTCGTTTAAGCCGCTCTGTCACGGTTCAGCCCCGATAGGGCGCTCTGATTTGTCCTCGGCGGAGAATTTCCGCCGAGGATCTCAACTTTCGGCAGACCATCAACTTTCCTCTTTCGGCAAGTAAGGCCGTTCCGTTTTAGTATTCACCTGAATCTAATCAGAGTTACTTGATTACTTTATTACTATGGGATAGTATCTATTCCCAACATGGAATCGTATTTTTGCCCTCAATCGGAGTCCTCAGGCCCTAAATTCAGTTACTACAGCCGATTAGGAACATTCCCATGTGTGGTTCCTCGCATGCTTCCGGAAGAACAGTGCGCCCGCGATAGGAATCTTGGGATACACACGACGAGGTGCAGATGACGACGCAGCTTGAGTCAGCGGAAACTCGCTCAACGGAACGGACTGGCGCTGCCACGGTTTTGATCGTGGACGACGAGGAATCAACTCTTCGAATTTGCAGCGATATCGCGATCGAGTCCGGTCTGCGGGTCCGCACGGCCGGTACCACGGAGCAAGCTCTCGAACAGCTCGACGAGTATCCTGTCGATATCGCTATCACCGACCTCAAAGTCCCACAGCTCGGCGGCCTCGAGCTGCTGCGCCGCATACGCGAGCTCTATCCGCAGGTCTCGGTTCTCGTGCTCACTCAGTACGGAACCATTCAGACGGCGGTCGAAGCCACCCGCCTAGGCGCAACTGATTATGTTACGAAACCATTTCACATCGACGAACTTCGCCGCAAGCTGCAGCGGCTCATGCGCGAACAAGAACTCGATCAGGAGAATCGCGTCCTTCGCGAACAGCTTCGCACGCGTCCAGGTTATGGGGAGTTAATTGGCGTCTCTGCCAAAATGCAGCGGGTGTATAAACTGATTGAAAAGGTCAGCCAGCACAATTATCCCGTGCTGATTCTTGGTGAGAGTGGAACGGGCAAAGAGCTTGTCGCCCGCTCAATTCATTTCTCCGGAGCGCGCCGCCAGAAGCCCTTTGTTCCCGTGGATTGTTCCGCGTTGGTCCCCACCCTGATCGAATCGGAACTTTTTGGCTATGCCAAGGGAGCCTTCACCGGGGCTATGCACACCAAGCAGGGCTTAATTGAAAGCGCCGATGGAGGGACGCTGTTCCTCGACGAAATAGGCAACCTTCCCGTCGACATGCAATCCAAGCTCTTGCGCGTTCTCCAGGCGCGCGAAGTGAAGCCCGTCGGCTCCAACGACCGCGTCCCCATCGAAGTTCGTGTGATCGCCGCAACGAACAAAGACCTCGAAACCGCCGTTCGTTCTGGACAATTTAGGCAGGACCTGTTCTTCCGCTTGAACGTCGTCCAGATCAAACTGCCGCCCTTGCGTGAGCGCAAGAGCGATATTCCCGTGCTGGTGCAGTCGTTTCTCGAGAAATTTGCCGACTCTGGACGCGCTTTACCGACCCTTGCCGAAGACGCAATGATGCGCCTTACCGCCTATGATTGGCCCGGGAACGTTCGCGAACTCGAAAACGCCATCGAGCGTGCTGTAGCGCTAGGCTCGGGGCCGATTCTCCACTCAGGAGATCTACCCTCGAATTTGCAATACGCTGCCGCCGGCAGCGGCACCGATTCCATGCCCGCAAATGACGAACTTGTACCCCTCGAAGAATTGGAAAGGCGCGCCATTCTACGCGCCCTGCGCGAATCCGGGGGAGACAAGCTCATCGCTGCTCGTCTGCTTGGGATTGGCAAGACGACTTTGTATCGCAAACTGAAACAGTATGAATCCCAGCTAGCCAGACACCAGACCGCCTAATACCCCATTTACGGCCCTTAAGAATCCTGTTTAGCCGCAATCGCCATGTGTATCCCTCCGCAAAGCCATTCCCGTAGACGAATTATTTAGTTTCGGAGTGGGAATGATCCGCAATGCATTTAAGTCCAGCCGTCCGCGTAAAGGTTTGACTCGCAATCACTTCGCTATTTGTCCGCATTGGAAGCGCTTGTGCATTCACAAGAATGTCCTCAAGTAAGTGACTGCGAAACTCAAACGGCGCACCGCGGCAAAAGGGAGAATCGGCGTGAATTACATTCAAGCATACCAACTCCACAAATTCTACCGGCGCGCGCTTGATCTTTTGATTTTCTCGGGGGTCGCGGCCTCGTCGTGCTACTGGATCTTGCAGTCGGGACGCTGAGCCAGGTATGGCGCGCCACGCGTGGCTACGGCCGTTTCGGTTTCAGTCCGTCGCGCGCGCAGGTTCGCTCGACCGCTTTCCCATGACGAATCCAAAGTTACAATCGGCGCCATTGCAACCCGAACTTCGCAGCGTCCTCGATTCCGTTCGCTCCGGCATCATGCTGATTGCAATGAACGGTCAAATTCGTTTTGCTAACGCTCGTTTTGAAGCATTGTTTGACCTTGCTCCTGGAAGTTTGGCGAGTCTCGCACGCATCGAAGACTTGACGCGCCTCCTCGAACCGCGCCTCCGCCTGCCGGGAACGTTCGCCGCCCCCTGGATGTCCTTCGCCGCGGGATCGAACGACCCGGTCCAGGACGAACTCGAATTTGCCGATCCGGCGCGGCGAGTTTTCGAGCGCTCTGCCCGTCCTGTGCTCGACGACGAAGGCGGACGCCTGGGATGGCTCGAGACTTATTGGGAGATCACCAACCAGCGCCACATTCAATCGAAGCTCGTGCAAACGGAAAAAATGGCCGCGCTCGGCCAGCTTGTCTCCGGAATCGCTCACGAACTCAATAATCCGCTCACTTCGATTATGGGATATGCGCAGTTGGCTCTGGGACGCCGCAAGCCGGACACCCCCGACAATGAAGTCGCCATGATTTTCACCGAGGCCGAACGCGCGCGCCGCATTGTAAAAAATCTCTTGTTCTTCGCGCGGCAGGCCCAGCCTGAGCGCACTCGCGTGGATTTGAACGAGATCGTCGAGCGCACTGTCGCGCTTCGCGGATACGAGCTGAAAATTGAGAACATCGCAATTCGCTGCGAGCTTGCCCCGGATTTGCCGGCAACGCTTGCCGATCCGCACCAGCTCCAACAGGTTGTCTTGAACCTGCTGGTCAATGCTGAGCAGGCCATCCTGGAAAGCCGCGGGCACGGCGGCATACTCCTGCGTACACGAAAAACCGCCGAATCACGCCTGCTGCTTGACGTTTCCGATGACGGTCCCGGCGTCCCTCCTCAGATTGCCTCGCGCATCTTTGACCCGTTTTTCACTACCAAACCACCCGGCTTGGGAACGGGGCTTGGGCTTTCAATTGTCTATGGCATCGTCGAACAGCATGGCGGCAGCGTCGCCTTCGAAAATCTTCCCGGCGGAGGCGCCAGATTCACGCTTGAGATTCCGCTTCTCACGGTTCCTGTCGGCGCGGTTCTTGCAACCGCGACATCCTCGGCAGATCCCGGCCATGTATCCCCCGGCCGCATTCTGGTGGTTGAAGACGAGCCCACTGTTGCCCAACTTATCAGCGATGTTCTTGGCGACGAAGGGCACAAAGTCGAAGCAGTTCTTGACAGTCAGGACGGCCTCACACGCGTCGCGCGCACTCGCTACGACCTGATTATCTGTGATCTGCGCATGCCGCGCCTCGACGGGCCCGCGTTCTACGATTCGCTTGTGCGCACGCAAAGCCCCGCGCGCGACCGCATTCTCTTTATCACGGGCGACACGCTCGGCCCTCATACGGTTGAATTCTTGAAATCCCGCCATCTTCCATTTCTGGCTAAGCCCTTTCTGGTGGAAGAGCTGAAACTTGCCGCCAACCGCATTCTCGCGGAATCCACGCAGTCCGTCTCGATTGCAACCGTTGCGAAACGATGAGGCGGCGTTGAAAGATGCAGTCAAAAATGAATCTCGATGAAGGACGTCACAACATGGGTGTTGCAAAGGGTTTCCAGGATGTCGCGGTTCTGGTCGGAATGCTGCCAGGCAAAGAACGTGATGAGTTCGTCGCGCATCTCGCGGACAGTCGCTCGGCCCGCGGCTCAGCTCACCATTCGCCAAGAGGTTTGGCGAACAACGGTCTGCAGGGAAGCCACCGCGACATCGCGCTCGCGTCACAATGGGCGGAACTCGAGGCTCGCGCCGCTGGCCTGAATCCGCGGACAATCGTTTTCGACGACAGCATCCTTCCTATCGGCGTTTCGCTCGAGGAGGCCGCGCGGCAGATGGCGCTCTTCGCCCCCGTCATCGTCATCGCTCCCTTTGAAAAGCAGGTGCAACTACTCAGCCTGCTCAGCGAGGGCGAAGTTGATTTCGTCGCTCGTTCGGGAGAATTTCGTGCTCTTGCCATGATCTTTGTTGGGCGCCGCCTGCGGTCGCCTCAGGCACTCGATCTCGAATTCCGTGCCGCGTGGCTCGCGGACTTGCCGTCCGATTTCGCTGAGGTCCTGCGCCACGAAATCAACAACCCACTCACGGGCATTCTCGGCAACGCCGAGCTTCTGCTGTCGCAACTTCGCGGAACTCTGGCTCCTGTTTCCGTGCAGCGGCTTGAGACGGTGGTCGACCTCGCTGTGCGCCTACGCGAAACGATTCGCTGCCTCAGCACCGAATGGGAGCGTCAGCACAGCATTCACTCCGGCTGATTCGATTCAGCATCGTTCTCCAACTTGCTCCATTGTTCCGCTCTTGGTCGTTCGCCCTTGCGGCTCTTCCCGCAGCCGCATCCCAAAACCACGTTGCGCGCGGCCAATTCGGTTGCCATCCGCGGCGACTTCTCCTAACATGGGCGCGGAATCGGTTCGCGGTGAGCTCACAATTTGGCCTCCGCGCCGCCGAGAGAAAAAAGCGATGCCCCGACCTCCTCGATTGCTTGTTCTTGATCCCGCCGGAGTCCGCCGCGAGGTCCAGGTCACGCAATTTCCTTTTCGCGTCGGCCGCCAGACGGGCAATGAACTTGTTCTGCGCGACAGTCGCATCAGCCGCCAGCAGGCTCAAGTCGTCTCCGCCAATGGCGATTATTTCCTCGAAGACATGGGCAGCCGCCACGGCACATTCGTGAACGGCGAACGCATCACGGACACGCGCCCGCTGCGGCCGAAAGACACCATTGATTTCGGCATGCCCGATTCGTTCAAGCTCGTTTTCCTCGGTGACGAGGCCACACTCGAAGAACTGATCGAGCAGGTAGAGAAACCCGCACCCGCCACTCCCGGCACGCAGGGCCTCTATCATCTCGGCGTGCTTCTCGAAGTCGCGCGCACTCTGGGCTCAGGCCTTTCGCTCGAAGACGTTCTCGCGGCCGTAGTCGACGCGGCCATACGCGTCACGCGCACGGAGCGCGGCGTCCTTCTACTTGCGAATGAAGATGGCGAGCTCAAGCCCACAATCGCGCGCGACGCAAAAGGCGAATTGCTCAAGGTCGAAGATCTAAAAATTTCCTCGGGCGTCCTCAAACGCGTCGCCTCTTCGCGGCGTGAATTGATCGTCAGCGACACGGGCGACGAGGCCGCCATTGGCCAGCAGGCCAGCGTCGCGTCTCTCTCGCTGCTTACCATCGTCGCGATTCCCATCGAGAAGCTGCCGGTAATCGCTGCCGTCGACATCACCATCACTTCCGAGGAAGCTGATCTCCTCGGCGTTTTGTATCTCGACAGCCGCTCGCCTTCCACCGCTTTCAGCGAAATCGACCGCGAAGTTTTGCGCACGCTCGCTCGCGAGGCGGCCACCGTCATCGAAAACGCCCGCTTGTTTGCCGCCGCGCGCGAAAAGGGCCGCCTGGACCATGAAATCGAAATCGCGAGCCAGATTCAGCGCGAACTGTTGCCA
>DASZCH010000224.1:0-15971 GCA_035943235.1 Candidatus Acidiferrales bacterium | reverse complement strand
GAATCCACCAGACGATTGAGCGCCACGGGCTTAAATGTGATTTCGTCGCCCGCATGACTGGCGACTGGCAACGGCGTGCCATACTTCCATCCGTTCGGAAGCTTGAGATGCGCGTCGTACATGATCTCTTTTGAAGGCTTGTCCGACGGGTACAGGACATTCTGGTTCCAACTGATGACGACAAGTTTGTCGGTGGAAGATGCCGAACCCGAAGCAAATCCGCCACCTTGCGGCTCGAGATAATCGAAGTCGACGTCGAGATGCGTTGCGCCCGCGGGAACGTCTACATGGAATGTGAAGACGTCGAGCTTGTCGCGCTGCCAGGGAATTGTCGTTCCATTGGAGGAGAATTTCAGGCCGGTGACATTGGAGATGGGACCGTCGGGGCCGTGCTCGCCGGGAATCCACTTGGGATAATAAAGCGTGAGCGGCCCGGCGTGGACCGGCATGACCATGTGCGTTTTAACCATTCCCAGGGGAACCTGGCTGGCGTCGACAGTGAGTTGAATTGTTCCAGACTGCGCGAAGAGCGTCGGCGCAGCCAACATGAAAATTACGGTGAAGAATAATGCCAAGCGATAATGCAATCGAGCCATTACTGCCTCCCTATTTCGATAAAATAAAACTTCATTGTTGATTCATTGAAGCAAACGAAATTCCGACGACAAAAGCGTCGCCGCGAATCGGGTGCATCATAACTCCAAATGACGCCGATGGCGCGCCGCAAAAAACATTTGGCTCGCCCCTACAAAGTCGACGCCACGCGACAAGAAAGATGTCGGGTCGATAGACGGCATCGATCCACCGCTACAAAGGCAGCGAAACGAAGAAGGGCCAGGTTTGGTTAGGATTTCATTTTTACTTCGAGGCGAGCTTTCACGGCGGGCCATTCCGTGTCAATAATGCCGAAATAGACTGTGTGGCGAATGCGGCCGCCGGCGGTGATCATGTGATTGCGGAAAATTCCCTCTTCGCGAGCGCCAATGCGGAGAATGGCGGCGCGCGATTTTTCGTTGAGCGAATCCGTTTTCAGTTCAACGCGAATGCAGCCGAGGGTTTCGAATGCGTGGCGCAACAGCAAATATTTCGCCTCAGTATTCACGGCGGTGCGCTGCCAAGGCTGGCGACCCACGTCCATCCGATTTCGACGCGACGGTGCACGCGATCAATGTTGGCGAAGCGCGTGCAGCCGACGGGTTTGCCGGAGGATTTCTCGACAATCGTAAACGGCAACGAGGCGCCGCGGGCCTGCTCGGCGAGGGCTGCGTCAATGTAAGCGGCCATTTCTTCGGGAGTGCGCACGGGCACAGGAATCCAGCGCCATAGATCTTCGTCGAGGCCCACTTCAGTGAGCGCGGCTCGATGCGCCGGCAAGAGCGGTTCGAGTTGGACGTGTTTGCCCTCGAGCGTGACCGGCTGAACAATCATCTGCGTCGAAATAGTTTCGGTCATGGATTTTCAGCATCTTTGCGGCCCGGCGTATCTCGCGAGGCGCGAGTCACTGCTTGTAGACGACTCCGCCCTTCATGACGAAAGAGACTTTTTCCGTAACGCTGATGTCGTCGAGCGGATTCCCAGGAACCGCGACGATGTCGGCGAAGTATCCGGGCTTCAACTCGCCGATCTTGCCCTGCCACATGAGGACTTTTGCGCCTTCGAGCATGTCTGCCTGCAAGGCAGCGAGCGGGGACATTCCATACTTCACCATTAACACCAGTTCGCGCGCCTGCGTGCCGTGCGGGAACGGGCCTACGTCCGAACCAACCGCGAACGGAATGTGCGCCCCCAGTTGCTTCTTGAACTGCTGCACTTTGTAGTCGAACATGTCGTGCTCGCTTTTCGCGGCGATGGGATTTGCCGCGTGGTCGGCAAAATACTCGAAAATCGTAAACGTCGGAATCGCGGGAATGTCTCTTTCGCGCATCAGGCGCATTGTTTCGTCGCTAAGTTCAGTCGCATGGTCGATGGACTCGACGCCGGCTTGCGCGGCGTACAGCGCTCCAGGCTCGCCATTGCAATGCACGCCGACTTTCGTGCCGAGGCGCGCGGCTTCCTGGACAGCGGCCGCGAGTTCCGCCTCGGTGTACTGATATTGCGAGGAGAATTTGCCATCGCGCAATGTGTCGCGGCCCGTTTCGTAGATTTTCACGAAGTCCGAGCCTTCTTTGTGCTGCCCGCGAATCGTCTCGATGAGTTGGTCGGCGGTGTTCGCGTAATCGGCGTTTCCGAGAACGTGCTGCGCGGGATTAAAGCCGACCGCGTCTTCGTGTCCGCCGAGAATGGAAATTGCGTTCCCGCTCATGCGCATGCGGGGTCCGGGAATTTCGCCGCGATTGATGGCGTTGCGCACGGCTGTGTCGGCGAAGCCTGCGCCCTCGGTGCCCATGTCGCGTTCGGCGGTGAAGCCGGCCATCAAATCGTCGCGCGCAGCGAGCGTGGCTTGAATGGCGCGCTGCGGCGCGGATTCGTCTACGGTCTGCATCCCTTCGTTGCCGGGATGGAGAAACAAGTGCACGTGCGCATCGATCAATCCGGGAATTAGCGTTGTGTCGCCCAGGTCGATGGTCTGCGCGTCGGCAGGGTGCGTTACCGACTGGCCTACCTCGGCGATTTTGTCTCCGCGCACGAGCACTTCGCCGGGACTGGTAATTTTGCCCGACGCGACGTCGAGCAAACGCGCGGCGTGGAGGACGATGGGATGATTAGGCGGCGCGTAAGTGTGTTCCCATCCGGTTTGGATTTGCTGCGCCGAAGCGGTTGTGACGACCGCAATGAATGAAAATGCAAACAGGCAAATAAGACAGACGATGAAGCGGAAGTGGTTTTTCATAGCGACGGGATAATACCACTTCACTTCCGTCCGCTGATACGAACTCTGTCGCGCTCCCGCGGTGACTTGCACAGCGGGGCGCTCAGCTTAGCGAGAGGCGCAATTCTATGAGGTCCAGCTCACGCTGGATTTTTCGCAGCACGCCATCGCTGACATGCCCCCTTGTTTCGGAAGCGCAACCGGTCGTTGGAACCGCGCCTGTCATCCTGAGTTATTCGAGTGTGGTACGATTCGCCTGCGAGGTAGTGGCACTGCTTGGAGTTTTCCTAATGTCGGATGAAGTGGAACTGCTCAAGCGCGTCTACGACGAGTTCAACGCCCGTGCGATGGATAGCGTGCTCGCCGCCATGCACGAGGACGTGACGTGGGCAAATGGGATGGAGGGCGGATATGTCCACGGGCGCGACGGAGTGCGCAGCTATTGGACACGACAGTGGGCAATGATTGATCCGCATGTTGAGCCCGTCGAGTTCCGCCATGACCCAGAAGGTAAAATCGTTGTCGAGGTCCACCAGGTCGTGCGCGACCTCAACGGAAACGTCCTGGCGGATAAAATGGTCAGCCACGTGTTTCAGATCGAAAACGGGTTGGTCAAGTGCTTCGATATTCGCGGCTCGTAAACTCGCTATCCCGTCTTGTTGATAAGCCTGCAGCGCGGTAGCCTTCACGCCGTTTGTATTCCCGGTAGAGCATCGCTACGAAGGAATCGTCCGCCCACCGCGGAATATAACAGCAATGCATCGCGACGGTGACATGCTAAGAACCTTGCCCCTCGACTCGCGCAAATGACGCGCTCGATCGGGACACCAAATCCTAGGCGGAGTTGGTGGAGGTGGGAGAGTCGAAGCATAATCCCAATCTACAAGTCCCGTTGAATCTGTTGCCCTTGCTCCCCTCCCAGCACCATTCCGTTCTCTTGCGAAGTGCAACATATCAATTTCGTAAAGCACGGTTTGTGCGTGTCTCAGTTTTTCGGGACGACAAAATTCGCGCGTTCTCTCAGGTTTGTTGTTTTTCATGGGAAGTATCCTAACAAATTCCGGCATCGGACCTATCTTCGAGAAAATGAAATTACCATTGGAAGAGAACTTCCGCGAAATGATTGGATTTCTGCACTCCGCTGCCACGTAGAGGAGGGGGTGGATGGGTATCAACGAACGGAGGGAGTGGTTTTTATTTTTGGGTGAAAAATCACGTGACGCGGACATACGGGGTGTTCCACATTCCCGCGTTCGCGAAGGGCGAGGCGTGCGCAGTACTGGTTGTGACGCCGCGCGGGGCGATGCAATTGATTTGGGCGACAATCGGAGGTTCCCGTTCACGATCACGCCGCGCGAAATCGCCGAAGATATTGTGCAGTATAAGCAGCTTGTCGCGGATGCGGATGAGATGTGGGCGCGAGGACATTCGTATCGAGAGATTTCGGATATGCACAGGCGCGCGGCCCGGCTAGGCAGCCCACTTTAGGAAAGATCGTTCGGCAACCTAGACAGAGAGTGGAGAGACACAACAAATCAGATCGTGGCAAGGTGTCGCGCCCCATTTTTGTTACGCCGAAAACTGTAAAATAGTAATGAGAGGTTGCCCTCGTGAACACTGGGTTTTTTACAAGGTTGGTGAAGTCCCCCGAAAAAGTGCGTTCGACCCTTTCGCTGGAGCAGGTAGCGTAATCGTGGGAGATTTCTACAACTCGATTTTGTTGGTGGTCGCATATATCGGGGCGCATCCGGCGATTCTTGCTCTTGGCGTCAGACTCCTCAGCCGGTGGTGGGATTTTATTTGCAATCACTTCTCCTGTCGTTCTACGCATTCGGAGAAGGCATTTGATTTGGAAACCTTCGGTCTGAAAATTAAATACAGATCGAAGTCACGTTCAAATAGAGCCTGCTCAGGCGACTGTTCGTGCATGGCGAAGAGAAGGCGAATGGCATAGACTACATCCAATGGCCCCAAGATCAACGCCGGCGGCTGACTTGAAAGCGCAGAAAAGCCACAGGAACCCTTTTCCTTTGACCGTCCAACAAGCGGTGTAATTAAATGCCGTCGAAAATGCGTGCTCTGCTTTGCGGCTTTTTTCTTATGACTCCAGCGTTTCAGTTGATTTTCACGTTTGCGCGCCGAGGAGAGGCTGTCATGTTCCTCTGTCCAAATAAGCTGCACCGGACGCCGCGCCGCAGTATAGTCTGCACCTTTTCCTGCATTGTGTTCTTCCGTACGCGCATTGGATTCTCACTTATCCCGACGTAAAAAGAGGTGTCACAGCAGCGCAGAATGTAGCAGTAGTGCATAAGAGCTGAACGATCAGTCCCATTGCAATTTTGCCCCTCGACTCGCGCAAATGACGCGCTCGCTCGGGACACCAAATCCTGGTCGGATTTGGTGGAGGCGGGGGGAGTCGAACCCCCGTCCGAGAGGCCTTGTAGCCGAAAGACTACATGCTTAGCCCGTTCCCGTGCGGCCCGGCCTTGCGGCCATCCGCGTGTTCGCCAGTCGCGCTTAGAGCGGGCAAGAAACGCACCTGACTAGCCCGATGATCTCGCCGACGCATTACGGGCCGAAACGCGCCAGCCAGCCTACATTGTGACGCCTCGTTCCTCACACGTAGGCAGCATGAGGGGAGACGCGCTGCCTAGTTTTTAATTAGGCTGCGTAAGCCAACTGCGTATTGGCAGTTGTATTGTTCCACCCGATTGCGGGCAGGTGGCGCCCGGCATGCCTTCGGGCCGCGACAGCCTCCGTCGAAACCGTTTCGCCCCCGTTGGTAACTGACTCTATTGTATTTTAACACGGCAGGACAATTTGCTGCGCACTCTGACGGCGAACACATTCGGTGCAATGTCGGCTACGCATTCGCTGCGGGCTCGAGCGTGCGGCTAGGCATGCGAGTCGAACTAGACACCCGCTACATGCTCTCGCTTCGCAAAAAAGGGAATGAAACCCATACACGCTTTCCCCGATTGACCGTTGCGCCCTGGGGGCACTAAGTTTCCTGCATGCGCACAATTACGACTGAACAATTCAATAAGGCGATCGCGTTTCTGAAAAACCGCCACAAGGTGGAACTGTCGAAGGCGGCCTCCGCGAGCGAGGAGCCACGCGTGACTGTTGACGGCCAATCCGTACAGCGTGAGGACGCGGTACGCATGGCGGAAACCGAAGGCTGGAGCGATAAGTGGAAGCCTGGCCCCCCTTCAACTTGAAGCGCTTCATCCGTTCCGAAACTGCGCCGTCGACGCGCCACTCGCAACGCCAATCGTGTATCCTTTAGACGAAGTGTGAACCGCGTGTGTTCACGCGAGGGATCCAACAATGTATTTCAGCGTCCTCCAAGTTCCTATCGTTTCCCACGCTGCGCAAGCCGCTCAGGCGCCCCAGGTGATCGACTGGGACGAATATCTCTGGGCCGCCGGCATTCTGGCGGGCGCGATTGTTATTGCCCTGATCGTCCATTTCATTCTGTTTTTCGTCCTGAAGCGTTTGGCGAACCGCAAAGGCGACGTAGTTATCAAATCGCTGGTTCGACACAGCAAAGGGCCGTCACTGTGGATTCTGCCACTACTGGCTCTTCTCGTAGCATTGCCGACTGCTCCGCTGCCGCAAAGACTGTCAGCGATACTCGAGCACGTGGTGGGCTTGGGACTGATTGCGTCGATCGCATGGCTGGTGATTCTGTTCAGCCAGATTGTTTCAGACATTCTGGGGGCGCGATACCGGATCGACGTCGAGGATAATCTGGTTGCACGCAGGATTCAAACCCAGTTCCACGTGCTGCACCGGGTGGTCGTAATCATAGTCACAGTCGTGACGCTTTCGATCATGCTGATGACTATCCCTTCGATTAGACATATTGGCGAGAGCCTGCTTGCCTCGGCAGGCCTCGCTGCGCTGGTCGTCGGCATGGCGATGAAGCCAACGCTTTCGAGCTTGATTGCCGGCATTCAGATCGCGTTGACGCAGCCGATACGACTGGAAGACGCCGTCATCGTCCAAGACGAATGGGGCTGGATCGAAGAGATCGGGACAACCTATGTGGTGGTGCGCATATGGGACTTGCGCAGGCTGATCGTGCCGCTCACGTACTTTATCGAGCAGCCTTTCCAAAATTGGACGCGCACGAGCGCCGACCTGCTTGCCTACATTTATCTCAACGTTGATTATACGGTTCCGCTTGAGGACGTGCGCAGAGAGTTCCGCCGCATTTGCGAATCGACGAAATTATGGAAGGGGAAAGTATGCGAGCTCCAGGCGTCGGATTCGACCGAACATACCATCCAGCTTCGCGCACTGATGGACGCCCGAAATGCAGATGATGCATGGAATTTGAAGTGCTTGGTACGCGAAAGATTAATCGGGTTTCTGCAGGAGAAATATCCCGGGAGCCTGCCGCGTAATCGAGGCGAATTCAGCGCAGACATTAAAGGCCCGGATTGGGGGCGCCCTCCGGAGCCCCAACAGAAGCAACAGTTCGATGGTGGGCCAGTGCAGACTGCAAGTACCCCCGGGCCGCCGTCTACCAAGCCACGTTAGGATCTGTGCGTAAGCCTATGCTCGAATCAGGGCTAGACGGACCTGGGTTGGCAAGAAGGCCCGTGAGAAGTAGCACCTATTTTGCGCTGACTGGTCCTACGATATTGCTCACACGCAGACGGCGACCACGGCACCCTGAACTTTAATGAACGGCCTCGCTCCTGGGTAGTCGATTCGTTCAGCTTAACAGAGCGGCCTTTGCAGTTTCTGGCTTTGCTACCGCCGGGCACCCAAATTGGTCTCGCTCCCTGCACTTCTGCCCCGCTTATTACTGTCCGACTGCGAACACTGGCTTCCCAGTCGCGTGCATAACAACCTGCCGCTACCAGCGATTTTCCAAACTAAGTGGTGTAGTTTCTTTGCATGCGGAGGTGGTGAATTTGGCCTTACGTTTGCACTATAACGTCGTGCGATATAGTCATACTCGACTTGATACAGTCAGCCAACATTCGGGCGGAAAGCGATGGGCACGTTGAACAATAGTAAGAATACAGAGCCATTCTTGCCGCTGACGCCAGCCATGTTTCAGATTCTGCTGGCGCTGGCCGATGGCAATAAGCACGGTTATGCGATCCTGAAAGACGTGTCGCTGCGTTCGGAGGGCAAGATCCGCCTGAGCGCGGGGACGCTTTACGGCAATCTGGCACGGCTCGAAAGCGCGGGTTTGATCGCCGAATCCAGCAAGCGGCCGGAGTTCAGTCTGGATGACGAGCGCCGGCGCTATTACCGGCTGACCGACTTTGGGCGCGAGGTCGCCGTAGCCGAAGCGCGGCGCATGGAAGAAGCGCTGTCGCAGGCGCACGCGAAGCACCTGTTTACCAAGCCGGAAACTGCGTAGCGAGGAAGAGCAGATGCAAACGAATCGGAGATCGATTTCGCAAAGATTTTTCCAGCTGCTGCTCCGCGCATTGCCCTCCGATTTCCGCACGAATTACGGGACGGAAATGGAAGACGTGTTCCACGATCAACGGCGTGAACTTGAACAACGAGGAGGCGTCATGGGTCTTTTCAGGCTATGGGCGGAAACAATTTCAGGCATGTTTCGCATGGCGCCGCGCGAGCATTGGGACATTTTCCGGCAGGACTGCGCGTATGCATTCCGCATGATGAAGGCCAACCGCGGATTCACCGCGATTGCCGTGTTGACGCTCGCCCTCGGCATCGGCGCGAATACGGCGATTTTCAGCGTCGTGCATTCAGTGCTGCTGCGGCCGCTGCCGTACAAGCAGGGCCAGCAATTGATATTTATCCGTGAGCAGGCCACGAAAATGAATGTCGACGACATAGGCTGGTCTGTTCCGGAAATCATGGACTATCGCGCGCAGAACACCACGCTCTCCAGCCTTGTGGAATATCACGTCATGTCTTTTACGCTCTACGGTCATGGCGATCCGGATCGTGTGAAAACCGCCGTTGTTTCGTGGAATTACTTCGACATGTTCGGCGTAAAACCTATTCTGGGCCGGGCTTTCACGCCGGCGGACGACAAGATTGGCGCGCCCGCCGTGCTCGTTCTGAGTAATGAGTATTGGCGCTCGAACTTCGGCGCGGATCCCAAAGTCGTGGGAAAGACTTTCGAAATGAACGATAAAGTTCACACCGTGGTTGGCATTTTGCCGCCGATTCCGCAGTATCCGCTGACTACCGACGTATTCATGCCCACCTCTGCGTGTCCGTTCCGTTCGTCTGACAGCCACATCAAGAACCGCGACATGCGGATGATGGAGGTGTTTGGACGGCTGAAACCTGGCGTTACGCTTGGACAGGCGCAAGCGGACCTTTCTACGATCGCATCGCGCCTGCAATCCGAGTATCCAAAATCCTATCCGGCCAATATTGGCTACGGCATTGCGACTTCCTCGCTCAAGGATGATTTGACGCGCAACGCGCAGCCCGCTTTGCTGATATTGCTTGCGGCGGCTGGATTTGTTCTGCTGATTGCATGCGCCAACGTGGCGAATTTGACGCTTTCGCGCATGGCGCGGCGCGAGCGTGAACTCGCGGTGCGGACGGCTCTGGGCGCCGGGCGAAGCCGCCTGCTCCGCCAACTGCTTACTGAAAGTTTTGTGCTCGCGTTCGTCGGCGGACTGATCGGCTTGCTGCTGGCATATGACAGTCTCGGATTGCTGGGGCATTTCGCGGCGCTGCTCTCTCCGCGCGCGAGCGAAATCCGCATCGATTCAGGCGTGCTGCTCTTTACGCTTTTAGCCGCGCTGGGGACGAGCGTCATCTTCGGCACAGTTTCCGCGCTCTTCTCGCGCGTGAATTTGACCTCAGGCCTGAAAGAGGGAACGGGCGCAGCGGGTGGCAGTCAGCACCGCAACCGCATTCGCAGCGTGCTCATCGTTTCGCAGGTGGCGTTTTCGTTCATGTTGCTGATTGGTGCGGGGCTGATGTTGCGCAGCCTGATGAAGATGCTCAATGTGAATCCCGGATTCACGCCGCAGCACGTTTTGGCGATGAAGGTGAATTTCAACTGGGCGAAATACGGCACGTCAGTGCAGTACGGAGAAGTGGCCAAGAAACTTGTGGACCATATTAGTGGCCAGCCCGGCGTGCTTGCCACGGCAGTCTCATCAAGCTATCCGCTTGAGCCCGAACTTCTCTCGGGCGGGCCAAATTCGAGTACTTTTCAGATCGAAGGGCAGCCGCTAGGGCCCGGCGAAGCGCCGCCGCTCGCCGATACGGTTGCCATCACGCCTGCATTCTTCCAGACGCTAGGCATTCCCGTGACCAGTGGCCGCGACTTCCTGCAAACGGATAATGACAAGGCTCCGCAGGTCGTGATCATCAATCAAAGCATGCAGCGGCGTTTTTGGCCTCATGGAGATGCCGTGGGCCAGCACGTCTCATTCGATAATGGCAAGCGCTGGTGGCAAATCGTCGGAGTGGTGGGCGATGTGCATGATCTCGGGCTCGACCATGCGCCAACGCTTCAAGAGTACCGTCCCATCGCGCAGTATGGCGGAGTCGGCACACTAATTGTTCGCACGGCTGCCGATCCGTCGGGAATGGGCGCGCAACTGACACGCGCCGTGCACGACGTGGACCCAACCACGGCGGTCTCGCAAATTCTCACTCTGGATGAAGCGCTTTCACAATCGGTAGCTTCGCCGCGCATCATGGCGAGTTTGCTGGCCGTGTTTGCGGCACTCGCCCTGCTCATTGCTACGGCCGGCATCGGAGGCATTATGGCGCTGACGGTAAGCCAACGGGTGAAGGAAATCGGCATTCGCATTGCGCTGGGCGCACAGCCGTCGCGTGTTCTGTTGATGGTTCTTCGACAGGGCCTGGTGCTCGCCGCAATCGGCGTGGTGATTGGCCTTGCGGGCGCGTTTGGACTCACCGGTCTGATGAAGTCCCTTTTGTTCGAAGTGGCTCCGACGGATCCACTGACCTACGCTGCCGTGGCGTTCGTGTTCATTGCGGCGGCGCTGGTTGCCGGGTACATGCCGGCGCGGCGGGCCGCCGCAATTGATCCCATCGAGGCGCTGCGCTGCGAATAATTTCAGGAGGCGGTTCGATGAAAGCTCGCGTCGTTTCGATTTTAGCTGTTTTGTTCGCACTCGCCGCAATCGTCCCAGCGGCGATTGCGCAAGAGCATACGCCGATGCTCGTGGATTCGGCGTGGCTCGCAGTGCACCTGCATGACGCAAATCTCGTTCTTCTGCACGTCAGTGATCCCATGGGCGGCTCGGGCGATTTCCGCAGTGAACACATTCCCGGAGCGCAGGAGATTGGTCTGGGTGAAATCTCCACGTCTCACGGGACGGGAAGCGGACGCCTTTCGCTTGAACTTCCGGACGTCGAGAAACTGACCTCTGTATTTGAGAGCCGTGGAATTTCCAACGATTCGCGCATCATCGTTTACATCTCTTCAGGGTCTGTTTCATACGCCACTCGCGTGATTTGGACGCTCGCCTATTACGGCTTGGGTGATCGTGTTTCGCTTCTCGACGGCGGAATGTCCGCATGGCGGACCGCGGGGAATCCTGTAACGTCCGAGGTGAAGACGGCAACGCCGGGCAAGCTAACGCCGCATATTCATCCCGAGGTTTTCACGGATGCTGCCTGGGTCTCCGCGCACCTGCATCAACCGGGAGTATCGATAATCGATGCGCGTTCGCCGGGTTCATATCAGGGCGCAGACGATCGGGGCTTCCCCCGCACGGGTCACGTTCCCGGCGCACAGAATCTCCCCATCGAATTATTGGTGAACGACAATCACGAACTGAAAGACAAGTCGGCCATTTCCGAATTGTTTGATAAGGCAGGCGTCAAGTCCGGCGACCAGATCGTTGGTTACTGCTACATCGGCCAGCGCGCCACGCTCATCTGGTTCACGGCGACAATGCTCGGATACCAAGCCCGGCTTTACGACGGCTCATGGCAGGATTGGAGCGCCCGGGCGGACCTGCCCGTGGAAAAGCCGAAATAAACACTTCGTGTGACCGGCCAAAGCGCCTCGCTCGGCGCACTCGGCAACTTTTCCGCAACGTCAGCTACTGCTAGTTGGCCAGCGCGTCACAATCGAAAAATGAAATTCAGCTAACCGAGGAGACTATGAACCTTCAGCATCCGCTCGTATCGTTCATCGGCCGGCTCCTGATCGTCTATATCTTTGCAACCAGTGGCCTGGCGAAAATTCTAGCTTGGTCCGGTAACGTGCAGTACATGAGCACGCGCCACTTGCCGCTGATTCCGGTGCTGCTCACGATCGCGATGCTGATTGAAGTCATTGGCTCGATTTGTCTGGTAACGGGCGTTTATGCCCGCGTCGCAGCCTTCATCATGTTTCTCTATTTGACTGGTGTGACTGTGCTCTTTCACAATTATTGGGCGTTTTCAGGAAACGCGGCCGGCATGCAGGAGACGCATTTTCGCAAAAATCTGGCAATTATGGGTGGGTTGTTAATGATCGCCGCGCAAGGGCCGGGAAGATGGGCTCTGGGTCGCAAGCCACTAAAGCTGGATGAGTCCGACTTGCGAGCTGGAGTTAAGAGCGCCGGCTAACTGCGGCAGCAGCGCCTGGAATTTCTGACGAAGCCTAGAGACGAGCCTTCCGGCGCTCCGGCGCCAAAGTGATCTTCGCGGCGTTTTTATCGGTCGCGCTAGCTTTGCTCAACCCCTCTTGGCGCGTCCCAAAGAAGCGCCGGCCCGTTCCACGTCAATTCCACAGGCGCACTCGCAGACGTCCGGCCAGCACAATCATGAGGCCAGGAAACAATTCCACGAACCCGCTGATTTAATTTCCTCCTGTGCCCGCAACCAGAAATTTCTGCTAGCCTGTACCTTTGTAGGAATTCATGCGAGGCGAGACCAACATGAGCGAACAAATTGGATTTATCGGACTTGGAAATATGGGGATTCCTATTGCGGAGAATTTGCTGCGCGCTGGATATGCACTGACGGTCTATAACCGCACCGCGTCGAAGGCCGCTGGCCTGGTGGCGGCGGGGGCGAAATCCGTCTCTTCTGCAGCGGAAGTGGCAACGAGCGGCGGCATTGTGGTGACTATGCTCGCCGACGATCATGCGATTGAGGAAATCTGTGCAGGAGATGATTCGTTCGTCACGCGACTGGGCGTGGGCGGGATTCACATTTCGATGAGCACGGTTGCTCCTGCAACGGCGCGGCGGCTGGCGGAGGAACACGCGAAGAACAACGTCACATATGTCGCCGCTCCTGTCTTTGGGCGTCCGGAAGCGGCTGCGTCGCGGCAGCTTGCGATTTGCGTCTCGGGCCCGGCTGATGCGAAGAAACGCGCTGCGCCGATTCTTGCAGCGGTCGGACGAGCGATATTCGATTTCGGCGAAGACGAGGGCGCGGCCAATGTGGTGAAGGTGTGCGGGAATTTTCTGCTGGCTGCCGCGATCGAGGCGATGGCCGAAGCGTTTACGCTGGCGGAAAAAAATGGAATTGATCGCAAACGCGTCGCCGAAACGCTGACGCAAACGCTATTTCCCTGCCCCGTGTATCAAGGCTACGGAAAACGGATCGCAGAAAACAGTTACGAGCCGGCGGGATTTCGGCTGGCGTTGGGATTGAAGGATATCAATTTAGTTTTGCAAACGGCGGGATCGTCGCCCATGCCCATGCCGCTTGCGAGTTTGCTGCGCGATCGCTGGCTGGGCGCGATGACGAAGCATCGCGAGAATCTCGATTGGTCCGCGGCGGCGCTGGGCGTGTCAGATGACGCCGGGATTACGAACGTCCGCGCGGTGCCGGCGAAATGATATAAAAACGCGCCAGCGCGAATTTTATCGAGGAAACGCACGGCAAAGAATCTGCGTCACAGTAGTAGTCGCGCAATTCGCCGCGAAAAAACCGTGATATAGTACGTGGATTATTTTAATCTAGGGACAAATAGCTGACGGGAGAAGAAATGGCATCGAAAAGTGGCCGCGCTGTGGCCGAACTCGAAACAGAAAAAAGCGATAACGGGCGTAAGAATGGAAATGGCCGCGAGCTGATGCTCGGGCTCTATAAGATGCTGGTGAAATGCCGAATGTGCGACGAAAAGGCGCGCATCCTGTTTCGCCAGGGCAAATACGCAGGCAATTTCTATTCGGGAGTTGGCCAGGAAGCGGCGGAGGTTGGCGCGGCGTACAGCTTGCGCGAAGACGATTGGATCGCGCCCTCGCATCGCGATTGGACTGCAAACATCATCAAGGGCGCGCCGCTGAATCTTTGCTTCGCGCAACTTTTCGGGAAAGCGACAAGCCCGGACCGTGGCAAATCCACTCCAGCGCACATGGGCTACCCGCCGATTCACACGATTACGCCAGCGAGCAGCATCGCAGGGCAACTCGCAGTGGGCACGGGCGTGGCGTTCGGATTGAAAAAGCTTGGTCGCGACACGGTAGTGGTTTCGTTTTTTGGCGACGGCGCGACAAGCCTCGGCGGCTTTCACGAGGCGCTGAATTTTGCGGGCGTTCATAAGCTGCCGATCGTTTACGTTTGCCAAAACAATTTGTGGGCGGAGTCGGTGCCGCTGCGGTTGCAAACGGCGCTGAAGGATTTGTCGGACCGCGCCAAGGCCTACGGTTTTCCCGGCATTTCTTTGGATGGCAACGACGTAATGGCCGTTTACGATGCTGCGACAAGAGCGATTGCGCGAGCGCGAGCGGGCGAAGGACCGACGTTCCTCGAATGCAAAACGTATCGATGGTATGGCCATTCGGAAATTGATCCCGCCAAGTACCGCATGAAGGAAGAAGTGGAAGCGTGGAAGAAACGGGATCCGCTGGTGCTCTTCGAGAAAGTTCTACGCGACAAGAA
This sequence comes from Candidatus Acidiferrales bacterium, assembly GCA_035943235.1. GTDB lineage: Bacteria > Acidobacteriota > Terriglobia > Acidiferrales > UBA7541 > DAHUXN01. The sequence goes on along the minus strand of DASZCH010000224.1, from coordinate 1,333 downwards.
ACTCCTCACTGATGAATCGAAAGCCGACATTGCAAAGGAAATCACGCAGGAAATCAATGAAGCGGTCGAGTTCGCGGAGCAGAGTCCTTATCCAGATGCTTCCGAATTGGCGGATCATATTTGGGCGCAAGAGTAAAACGGGTTCGGGCGCAAGAATAAAAGGGGATCGCGAAAAATATGCCACGTAACATAACGATGATTGAAGCCATCACGGAAGCGATGGCTCAGGAAATGGAGCGGGACGACCGCGTATTTGTGATGGGTGAAGACATAGGCCTGTCCGGGGGCGTTTTCAAGGCGACGGCAGGGCTCTACGATAAATTCGGCGAAGAGCGCGTGCTGGATACTCCGCTGGCAGAGGGAAACATCATCGCGTCGGCGATTGGCGCGTCGATGGTCGGATTGCGGCCCATTGCGGAAATTCAGTTCGCGGACTTCATCACGCCGGCGATGGAATCGCTGGTGCAGCAGGCGTCGAAGATTCGCTACCGCAGCGCGGGCGGATATGGCTGTTCCCTGACTGTGCGCATTTGCTGCGGCGGCGGCACGGGCGGCGGGCTTTACCACTCGCAGGAAAATGCGTCGTGGTTTGTGCACGAGCCGGGGCTGAAGGTTGTGATGCCTTCGACTGCGTATGACGCAAAAGGATTGCTGCTGGCGGCGATACGCGATCCGAATCCGGTGCTCTACTTCGAGCACAAAAAACTCTACCGCACGGCGAAGGGCGACGTTCCTGACGGCGATTACACCGTGCCGATCGGCAAGGCGGAGATTCGACGGCAAGGACGGGATATGACCATCGTCACCTACGGTTACATGACCGGCCTATGCCTGGAAGCGGCCGAGCAAATGTCGAAAAATGGCGTGGACGCGGAAGTAATCGATTTGCGCACGCTGTCGCCGCTCGACAAGGAAACTGTGCTTGATTCGGTGCGGAAGACGAGCAAGTGCCTGGTGGTTCACGAAGACAAGCGAACGCTCGGCATCGGCGGGGAAATTTCCGCGATTATTGCCGAAGAAGCGTTCGACGATCTCGATGGGCCGATTGTGCGGATCACGGGGCCGGACATTCCTGCGATACCGTTCGCGCCGCCACTCGAGCACGCGTGGATGGTGAACACCGAGAAAATTGTCGCGGGAATGGAAAAGCTCGCAGCTTACTAGGACTGAGGGGCGTTTTTGCGCGGCGTCATGCAAATGACGCCGCTTTTTTTATTTATGTAAGGCTGCGGCCACCGTCGACTGCCAGAATCTGGCCGGTGACGAAATCGGAAGTCACGAGATAAAAAACCGCGCCGGCGATGTCGGAGCCTTTGCCGGTACAGTGTAGGGG
>DASZCH010000223.1:0-4039 GCA_035943235.1 Candidatus Acidiferrales bacterium | reverse complement strand
CTCGCTTCCCGTGCCGCTGGAGATCGGGACGAGCCGTTCGGCCAACTTCGAGACAAATCCGCAGATCGAGGCGGCGGTCAGCCAGCTCTCGATGCCAGATCTTCCGGTTTTTGAGATCGTGTGCAATCAGGGGCCGGATGCCGGCGAAGTTACGTACACTTCGGACCCAGGGAAGGCGACGCTCACGGGAGCATGCGTTGACGTGGGACGAGGGAAGGGGCCGATTCTGCGAGGGCTCGCGGCGCGGGCTCCGTACTTCCACAATGGTGCGGCGGCGACGCTGGACGAAGTGGTTGATTTTTATAACGTGCGATTCCAGATGAATCTGACGGCGCAGGAGAAGCGCGATTTGGTAAATTTCCTGCAAACGCTGTGAGAACTTGTGGTGCGCGGTGGGGCCGAAAATGCACGGAAAAATTTTCGGCCTCGTTGACCTCGATTGCGCCGCTCAACGCTGAGACATTACGGGCTTAGAGGAAATTCTAGCAAGCCTCCTGCTACAACCATCCCTCGGGGATGAGCATCCTCAGTAGGTCATTCTTCAAAATGTCATAGGTAAGGTCTGCGTGTTTCGCTTAAACTTAGTGACCGTGAGACAGGGCTGATTCTGGCGGTGATGTAGACAGCATCGCGCTTATAGCGCGCTTGCCATTAGCAACTGTGGGGAACCGGGGGATTGGGCGTCCGATTCGAACAATATTCCGATTCCGCAGTTCGCTCCGCAAACAAAAATCGATGGAGGAATTTAATGAGTTTGAAACGTTTGCTGTTCGTGGTCTTCGCGCTGCTAACGGCGCTGTCATTTAACTGCGGGCGCGTCGCGGCCCAGACCATGACAACGGGGGGCATCGCCGGGGTGGTGACGAATCCCAAGAATGCGGTGGTGCCGAACGCCACAGTGACTTTGACCAGCAACGCCAAGGGCACGAAACAAACTACGGCGACAAGCGACACGGGAACTTACCAATTCGGGTTGCTCGATCCGGGTTCGTATACGGTTACCGTGACGATGACCGGCTTTCAGCAGGCAAGCAAGGAAGTGACTGTGCCGCTGGGCGCGCCCGTGATGGTCGATTTCGAATTGAGCGTGAAGGCGAAGCTGCCCACAGAGCGCGTGGGGCCGTCGCTCGTCGAAAGAGAAAACGGCAATCTGGACATCACGCTGACGCACCAGCAAGTTCAGCAGGTGCCCAATCCGGGCAATGACATGACGTATCTTGCGCAGCTTTCTCCGGGCACAATCATGAACACGGAAGGCGGAACGGGAAATTTTTCGAACTACGGCATGCCGGCGACTTCCAACCGATTCAGCCTGAATGGAATGACCGACAACGAGCCATTCGAGAATATCAACAATTCCGGCGCGACTCGATTGCTGCTGGGCACGAATGAAATCCAGGAAGTGAATATCGTGAGCAACGGCTACACGGGGAATTACGGCGAGTTCGCGGGCGAGACGGTCAATTACGTGACCAGTTCGGGCGGGAATACGGTCCACGGGAATGCGACCTACGGATGGAACAGCCGATTACTGAACGCGAACGATTTCTTCAATAACGCCAGCGCGACGCCGCGGCCGTTTGACACGGCGCATCAATGGTCCGCGTCGCTGGGCGGGCCGCTGAAAAAAGATAAGCTGTTTTTCTTTTTCAATACTGAGGGGCTGCGCGTGCTGATTCCGACGAGCCCGTTGGTGGTGCTGCCCAGTCCGCAATTCGAGAACGCGACGATCACCAATTTGCAGAACATCGGGCGTTTCGATGTGGCGAATTTCTATCAGAGCTCGATTTTTGGCAATCTCAACAACGCGCCGAATGCGAACAGCGCACTGGACAATCAGTTTCCGGGGCAGTTCACGGACGTCAACAATCAAGTGGTTCCCACGGGAGATGGTTGTGGCGGGTTCAATCAGAATCCGCTGTTTTTCGGATCCGGCGCTCAGCCGTGTTCGCTGGGCTTTCGAGCCACGGCGAGCAATTTTACGCATGAGATGCAATTCGCCGGACGCGTCGACTACATTGCCGGCGCGAAGGATCGCGTATTCGTGCGCTATGAGCGCGACATGGGCACGCAAGCTACCTATACGGACCCGATTAATTCCGTATTCAACGTGCAAAGCTCACAGCCGGAAGATCAGGGACAGTTGGAGTGGACGCACGCGTTTGGGCCTTCGACGGCGAACCAATTTCTGGTGTCCGGGCAGTGGTACTCGGCCGTTTTCGACAACGTAACTCCGACCGGAGGCATTTTCCCGACGACGCTGGGACTGGCCGACGGGACATTCTTCAACACGGCGGGGCCGAATCCCTGCGCGAATCCGCCGGTGGGGCCGGGGTTCCCGCTGCTTCTCGGCGGGAGAGACTGCATCAATCCGCAGGGACGCAGCACGAGCCAAGTGCAAGTTTCGGATGACCTGTCGAAAACGTTTGGCCGACAGACGATCAAGATCGGCGGGCAATTCCGAAGAGTGGATGTGAGCGACCACGACTTCGGGCTGCTGCAGAGCGGGCTGCTGATCGTCAACACGATCAATGATTTCTACAATGGGGGAGCAACGGGCGATACGTTCAGGCAGTCATTTCCGCAATCGCTCGATCAACCCATCGCGTATTACACGTCCGGCGGATATCTGGAAGACGATTGGCGCTGGAGCAAGACGCTGAATTTTACGTTCGCCGTCCGGGTGGAGCATGACTCGAATCCGATTTGCAGGCATTTGTGCTTCGCTCAACTGGCGGCGCCGTTCAACGTGGTGGCGGGCATAGGCTGCGCGACGAATACCGACGGAACGCAGACCTGCTCCGGAAACAACCAGGCATTTTTGCAGAATGTACCGTACAACCAAGCGATCAACGTTAATAAGCTACAGGCGCTGCCGGGGTTTCAGAATATTTTAATCCAGCCGCGTTTCGGATTTGCGTGGCAGCCGTTCGGCGCCGGAGGTAAGACGGTGGTGCGCGGCGGCGCTGGAATCTTCTATAACATGTTCCCGGTTTCTGTCGTGGATAATTTCGCGCAAAACCCGCCCAACGACGCGACGTTCGTCAGCACAAACGATTTTATCGTTCCCGCGGCGAGCGCCATAGGGTCCAGCATCTTTGAGGATTCAACTTCCACCAATACGGCGTTCCAAAACGGTTTTGTGACGGGCGAGACACTGGGGACCATTCAGGCGAATGATCCGGCCTTTACGCCGCCGAATATTTTCACGTCAGAGGCGCAAACCAAGGTTCCGCGGTATTACAAATGGAACTTGCAGATGCAGCATCAACTGGGTGGCGCAACGTCGGTTAGCATCGGCTACGTGGGCAATCGGGGGAAACACGAGCCCGTTATCGACAATTCCGTGAATGCGTTTGGATTCGGGAATTTGCCCGTGCAGGCGGCGGATCCGCGATTCACGGGGGTAACGACTCTGTATGCGGGCGGCAGCTCAAAATATGACGGCGGGACGGTGACGTTGATTCACCGCTTGACTGGGGCGTGGGGCACCGGGATTGTGCAGGCGAGCTACACATACAGCCACGCTTCCGACGAAGTGTCGAATGGGGGATTCTTTCCATTTTCGTCGAGCAGCTTACTGAATCCGCAGGATCCGTTTAGCACGCACGGCGACTATGGACCGGCGGACTATGACGCGCGTCACTCGGTGAACGCGAATTTCGTGTGGCAGCTTCCGATACGGCGACTGGCGGGAGCGCATTTCTCGAACCGGCTTACGGAAGGATGGGAGCTTTCGGGCACAGTGTTCGCACGCAGCGGGTTTCCCTACAGCGTGGTGGATGGAACGCTGAGCAGCGATTTGGCGACGAGCAATAATTATTTTTCGCAGGTGATTCCGCAATTCCTGGGCGGGCCGGATACATGCAGCGTCACGTCAGCCGGCGCGAACTGCTTCGGGAGCGCGGGTGAATTCAACGTGGGTGGGGAGCCGGGCTTCACCACCGGTCAGAGGAACATCTTCCGCGGGCCGGACTACATCAATATCGACGCGGCGTTGATGAAGTTCACCCGGATCCCGGGCTGGGATAGCGCGCGG
>DASZCH010000222.1:0-10676 GCA_035943235.1 Candidatus Acidiferrales bacterium | reverse complement strand
CTCCCGAGCTGCCCCGCTTACTTTCCGTCCTCTCCGAGCATCCATCGCGCGCAATACGGCGAATCTCTGATTCCGAGATGCGCAAACTGCGCCCGATGCGCACACCGTGAATCTTTCCGCTTTGAATTAAGCGCCGAACGGTGCGCGGATTGAGATCAAACTGCTTGGCTGTGTCTTGCACACTGCGAAATCGTTTTGTGTTTTCCATAGTGCTCGAAAATCCCTTCACGCCCGAATTGTCCGCGCAAGTGCCAAAGTATGGCAACGAAGCGCAAGCCAACAAGTCAAACCTCATGTCAAAGGGCGCGACATGAGAAAACTTTCTATCCGAATGCCGGTAGGGCAAGAGCCGGCATCACGCGAGATAGGCAGGCTTTCGTCATGCGGTAGGCCGCCACGCGACGCGAGCCCGCGGCAAGGTGGTGAGACGTTGCTTTCGCAGAATCGCCTCTAAAATGCGACGCTGATATCAAATCAGCGGGTGCGCTAGGACAAGAAGCATGTTTTCAACGATTTTCTTTTGAGGGAACCGAGTGGTGTAGATGGTTTTGTAGACGGGCAATCAAGACGGCGAGGTTTCCGACAGCAAGTTTTGTTTCGCGTCTACGAGGAAATCGCGTTCGTGGTCCAGCCGTTCGCGCTCCTGCCGATCATTGGCCTGGCCGATCTCAACAGCGAGTTTTTGTAGCTCGATGTCGATTCGGCGAATATCAAACAAAACTTGCTCGCGACGTTCCATCGAAACCTCCTATGCCCGTGCCGAGTCACCTGCTCTCCAAGCGCTTGGAGAAGGGCGCTGCGAAGCAAAAGCGCCTTCCCGCTTGGCAGGTGTGACGCCCTTGTATTTCTAAGGGGGTTCGTCACACTCGTCACACTTGCTGTGACGCACCTGTGATTCACAAGTGCGTCACACCCCTAACTCTTTTCGATACTTACGGATTGCTGAATCTCCAAGCTTGATTCCGATGCCGTCAAATCGCTGTGAAAGCTGCTGTGAAGTCAAAGATGGCGATTCACAGAGCCACTGGCGCAAAAGTTCGATGTTCGCCGCGCGTGCTTCGCGCACCTGTTGCGGCGCACCGCCACGGTCGCGCTCCGGTTCCTGCTCGTCCATAAGCGCGCCGCATTCGCCGGGCCGCTTGAGGATCTGAAAATCGCCGGTATCGTCGATGTACGGACGCCCGATAATCTGAAAGGGACCGCACGGCTGAAAATCGCGCGGTTTGATGTTTTCGATGTGAAGGATATTGGCCGTCGCGTCGATCTGTTTGACTGCCCACGCCGTCGTCAGCATCGCGCCTACGTCTCCGCTCCCACGCAGAACATTTTCCAGCCGCATCGTGTTCTCGCGCGCGAAGGGTTTCGGAGAATGGTGAGCTGCAATAACGCTGCGCGCGCCCGAGCCCAGCAACGCAAAAATGTCGTTTGCGAGTCCCCGTGCTATCTCGGTCGCAGAATTTTCGTCTCCTTCCGCGAAGCGAACAGCCGTGTCAAGGATGACGTGCGCGCCCTTTACTGCGAACAGAATTCGGGGGTCGTTAAGGCATGGCGTCGGGCCTTTTGAGAGTGTGCGAACAAGCAACCGCTCATCGTTCGGTGCGAGCGCATTGTAGATGCGGAACAGTTTCAGCCGATGCTTGAACGGGGCGAGTGAACACTCAGGGATCAAATACACTACCCGCACGGCGTTTTCTTCGACCGGGAAAATGTCCCATAATTTTGTGCCCTTTCCGGCGAGTAGGGCGCGCGCAATTGAACATAAAATTAGCGTCTTCCCGTGTCCGCTCAAGCCGCCGATCATGGTTGCGCCCGCGTTCTGTAAGAATCCGCCGATTGCAAAACTGAGTTCCGGGCAATCTTCAAAGTCCGCAAACGTGTGAAAGATTTCGCGCCATGCGGCCGGCTCTCGTCCTGGTCCGGCGACGTTCGCACACAGGACTGCAATGCGCGCGCTGGCGTCGGCCAGAATCACGTCGGCATCTTGGCCAACGTAATCGAGCGCCTGTTCTTGAATCGCTGCCGCAGTCTTGGCCAACCGTCGCAGCATAGAAGTCCGCTTCACGATCTGCGCATAGTGCTCGACATTGGTCGCTCGCGGTAAGCCATCCATCAACTGCGAAAGATAGGCTGGTCCTCCCGCGGATTCGAGTTCGCCGTAACGGTCCAGACATTCGCTGAGAGTGATTAAATCGATGCCTTGTTGCAATTCGGCGAGTTCCAAGATGCGCGCGAAAATCCGCCGATGCTGGTCGAGAAAAAAGTCCTCGCCCTTCAATTTCTCAGTGGCGACTTCGAGGGAATGATTGTCGAGAAGGATCGCGCCCAGCACGCTGCGTTCGGCGCCTGCGTTGTATGGGAGCGGCCGTTCAAGGGCAGGATCAATTTTCACGAGCCGATACCTCGACGCTGATTGACAATCAGCGGTTTTTTCAACATAAGCGGATTCTTTCGAGCGAGTTCCCTTTCGATGCAACCCCAGATGTAGCGGGGAATGTAGTGGGCCTTCATACTTTTACTCGGCTTCACGGATCAGCGACTGCACTTCAGACAGCAAAATCAGAGTTCGCGAGCCGACCTTGAATCTGCGAAGTTTTTTCTGTGTGAGATAACGTCGCACGCTGATTTCGGAAATTTTCAAAATCTCTGCACCCTGGCGGCATGTGATATATTTCTGAATAATATTCGGATCGACTTGCCTTTGGTTTGCGCTGACCGTCGTTTTTCTCATTTTTCCCTTGTACCTCCTTGACAATTGCGGTTATAACGCGCTATACCTTGACACAACAAGTAAAAGTTGATGTCAAAATATAGGATCAACGAATTGGACTCACGAAAAGACGCGATTCGCCCGAGCGGTGAGCTTCACAGCGAAAAATACACACTCCCTTTTGTCGCTCTACTTACGGTACGCGGACCCTGGGAAGTTTCCTTGAGCCGTTCGCGCGATCCTGAGTTTTCATTCCGACAAAGCACACCTGAAAAGCATCGCTTCTACCCCGATGCGTTCACCGTCACTACGGAGTTTCTGGATTTGAAATCACCGCAGGAAGCTCTGCGTTTTTTTCAGAAATACGGTGCGTTCCAATTTGTGCAAAAGCGGTCAGGACGATACGCACAATCCGTTAAATGGAGTGTGATTCAACAGGCGCAGACGGATTTTAGTTTGGCGTCATTGAGCGATTCGATTCCGGTCGGACTGTACGAATTTGTTTTTGGCCAGCCATTGAAGGTTGAACTGCGTTTTCGTGCGGTCACTCCCGAACTGTTGAAAGCCGATCCGAGTTGGATTGATGACGCGGCTATCGCCGACTGCGAAGATGTGGCCACCGCGATTCGCGCAAGCATTTTTCTTAAGAGGATGCACGGGTTTCGCTGGAAGAGATGCGCCCGAAAAAACTGCAACCAGATATTCCAGTTGGAAACTGGACGCGACAGAATTTATCACAGCGCAGAATGTGGACATTTGGAAGCTGTGAATCGATACAACGCGCGACAGAAAAATAAGAAAAGGAGGAAACAAGAATGAGCATCTATCGGAGAGGGGGAACCTACTGGTTCACGTTCATCTTCAACGGTGAACGGATACAGAAGTCAACAAAGCAACGCAACCGAAAAGCCGCGATTGACATTGAGTCGGCCTATCGGACCGCGCTTGCCAAAGGTGACGTAGGAATCATTGAGCGCAAGGCCGCACCCACGCTCAAGCATTTTCTCGAAAAGGATTTTCTCGCCTACGTCGATACAAAACACGCTGCCAAACCAAACACGCTGCGTTACTACCACACCGGCGTAAAGAGCTTGGTCGATTCGAGCCTTGCGCAATTCAAAGTCGGTGAGATCAGCGACCAACACGCGCAGCAATATGCAGCGAAGCACCCGACCCTGTCGCCCTCGACAATCAATTGCGGGCTGCGCACTCTGCGACGTGCGATTTATCTCGCGGCGGAATGGGGAGTCACGGAACGTAGGCCGAAAATCAGTCTTGCCAAAGGCGAACGCCAACGCGACCGCGTTCTCACTGACGCAGAAGTGACGGCGTATCTCACGGCGTGCGAGCAACCGTGGCGTGACGTGGCAACGGTGATGCTCGGTACCGGGATGCGGCCCGGCGAAGCGTTGAGCCTTCGATGGGAAAATGTCCTGTTCGGAAAAGATGCCGGCCTGATTCAGATCACAACGGGAAAATCAAAGGCCGCACGGCGCGTGCTTCCGATGGTTCCCGCAGTCCGCAAGGCAATCGAATCTCGCTGGAAAGACTTAGGGGAGCCAACCGAGGGTTGGGTGTTTACGTCGGCTGCGTCCGAAGCCGGGCATCTGGTAACGGTGAAGGATTTTCACGCCCGCGCGCTCAAGGCCGCAAACGGTGAAGCCAAAGCAACAAGTTTGCCCGCGCTGAAATCGTTCGAGCCCTACATCCTTCGACACACGGCTTTGACACGTCTTGGGGAATCGGGCTGCGACGCCTTCACGCTCGCGCGGATCGCCGGGCATTCGAGCATCACGATCACTCAGCGATACGTGCATCCGCAGGCCGATGCCATCGAACGGGCATTCGGTAACTACAAAAATCACTACACCTCAGAAAATGCATTTCCGGCGCCGAGCGATAAAACGCCCGCAAGCACCTCGATTGTAAAGGTATAGGGTGTGAGCCGCGGAGGACTCGAACCTCCAACCCGCTGATTAAGAGTCAGCTGCTCTACCATTGAGCTAGCGGCCCACAGGGAACGCCCGGCAGAACTGCCAGGCACTTGCGCAAACGTGGTGCGAACTAAAATTCTATCACGGAAGCTGCTATTTCTTTTCGCCTGCCGCGCGGTTCGCCTGGCGCAGCGTGGCGGCAATTTCCTGCGCCACCTGACGCGCCCGCGGCAAATCCCCCGGCGCCAGCGAAATCGCCGCCACTCGGGCGTGCCCTCCGCCGCCGTATTTCTCGCACAGCGAAGCCAGATTCACATCCTCCGGCGGCTCCTTCCACGGATTCGTTCCCACGGACACTTTGGCGCGCGTCGGCGAAGCGCTCACGCCCACCGTGTACAAAAAATCCGGAAACAAAAAATAGGGAATAAATTTGTTGTAGCCTTCCAAATCCAAATCGCTTACGTCGAAATAAATCACGCCGTCGCGAACGTCCGCGCGCTCTTTCAAAATCCCCACCGAGTTGCGGTGCCGCTCGAGCAGCGGACCTAAATGCTTCGCCACCATCGGCAGCTTCACCATTTCCGCCAGCGAGCGCGTCGCCATTTCCGGAATCAGCCGCGGCACCAAATCCGCCTCCGGAGCCGCCTCGATCACCAACGCCAGCTGCATCGCCGGCTCGCGCATCGCCACCGCCACTTCCGAAGACTCGAACTGCGCGCCGTCAATGATGTCGCCCCAGCGGATCAATTCCTCGAGCGGCCGCGCATCGAATCCGAATTTCTCGCTCGCCACCGTGGCCAGGAACTTCGTGCAGGATTTGTACGTGGGGTCGTAGAATTTCTTCCCGGAGCGGTCCTGCCGAAAAGCCGCCGCGTCTTCTGGCGTTAGAAAAGCGCTTTGGTGATGATCGAACCACCAGGTCAGCTTCGGCGAACTCGAAAACTTGAAATCCACAATCGCGTTCTCATCGCCGTCGAACGTCCCGTCTTCAAAGGGCCGCGACGCTTTGTGCGTCATTCCCGTGTAGCAGAATTGCGCCTCCGGATGGATGCGCTCGCGGTAGAACCTCGAAAAAACGGCCGCGGATGCAGCGCCGTCAAAGCATTTATCATGGAAGCATACGCGAACCTTCATGGCCCTCGCCGTTCGCTCGATAGCCCAAAACTCAGCGTCGAGTAAAGCCAATAAAGATGGCTGCACGGCGAAAGAAAGTCAAGCCTCTCGGAACTGAGCAGCCTTCGGTTGCTTTGGTAGCGCAGAGTCTTGGTCTTTCGGAGATTTTGCGGCTTTAGTTTATGGGGGCGCCGATCAGGGGACCTTGCGGCGCTAGATCATTTTGGTCTTACGTATTGGCGCATAGCCGTGCGTCGCAAACATCGCGTCATCTGCAACGTCGAGACTCGAGATAATCTCAGGGTCAGGAACAATGGTCAGGAACAGTAGGCAGGAACAGGGACAGAAACGGAGGAGTCGTTCATACTCCGCCGAGTCACCAGCCGCAGCATTACGTGCCGCTCGCTGCTCGTTCCGCTGCCGGGTGCTCCGTCGCTGAGCCATCGGGCTTGATCACCACCTTCATTCCCGTCTTAAGACTGAAAATGATGTAGTCTCGGCTCCGCGATTTCCCCAGCTTTTCCACGAACTCCTTCGCTTCTTCGAACGCCGCCGCAGTCCCTCTCCACAGCACGCTGCCGCCTGGTTCGACCTCGAAAATATCGAATGTTGGGCTCATCGCTTTTCCCTTTTCAAGACGTCTGCTTCGTCCACTTCGCCTTTATCCGTTTTTTCCTTCTCGAAGATTTCAAGATCGGCAAGCTTCTTGACTATCTCCAGAGGGACTTGCTCAAAATGTGTGCTCGCTACTTTCACCGGAACCTCCTCGCAACTAGCAACAACCTATCAGCACTGAATTGATACGGGTCATATCTTTAAACAATTATTAAGACCGCATTTTTCGTCAATCTGCGGCCCGGTTGCGCCTTTTAGTGGGAGTACAACGCGCTGTTCCAAATTGTACAGTTCGCGTTTTTTTAACTTGACGACAGTGCTACGGTGCGATACGATAGCGTCACGTTACGTTAATTTAGTTTTACATGGGGAGGGCTGTATGGGATCCGGCTCAAGAAAACCTCGTCCGATGCATTTCCAGACTATGGTGCAGGCGGACGTTCCTCAGGGGCGCAACGGAAGGCACAAACAGATCGTCTCGATCATCCTGAAGGACCTCGACCGCGCGGCTGACGGTTCCGCGCTCAAGGTGCCTTTGTCCGAATTGGCGGGCGGCAAAGAAAAGGTGCGTTCAGCCCTCAATCGGGCCACGCGCAAGGCCGGACGTAAAGTTGCCACCGCCTCCGATGGCACATTCTTGTACGTCTGGAACGTCGCGGACTGACCAGTTCGGTCGTTTTTCGTAGCGCAGGGGCTCCGCGTTTCGGGAACTCTGTGGCTTTTCCTCTGCGGAAGCGGGCCGCAAACCTTGTGGGTGCCCATCCTGGAGCGCGTTCTGCGAAGGGTGGGGATTTTTCCGTCCTCGTTGCCGCCAACTGGCTTGGATTTTGATTTGAATTTCGCAGTCACTCATCACTGACCACTGGCCACTGCCTTTTTACAATCACCGCTCGCTGAAAACACCGCAGAATTGTGCTACGCTCATTCAGAGGCAAGCGATTCGATGCAATCGGCAACGCGGCATGATGGCTCGCGATTTCACCTTTACCAGCGTCTCATCCTGCTGTCATCGAGCGACTTTTGCAAAGTGTGGGACTTCCGCTTCGCGAGCGAAGCCGCCGCCAACGCTTATCAACCTCCAGCCACATCACAGCACCAGCATTCTAATCGGCACCTTTGGGGATTAGAATTCCTCGTAACTCACACAAAACAAATGACAGCACGCAGTTCTAATCGGTACAAAAACGCACTTCCGCGCAACCGCCTGCTTGCATTGAAATACGCGATTTCCTCCGCTAGAATCGCGCCCGCTGATTGCATTTCCGTTGCGCGAAAACAGATCGCACGGTCAGCATCACAAGAGGCAGAAACGCAATGACGCCGGAAACTCCAGAGCTTCGCCGCCCTGAACTGGAAAGAATGTCGCGTCCGCTTGCCGAGGTGGACCCCGAAGTCGCCGACGCGCTGCGCGATGAAGTCCGCCGCCAGGCCACCGGCCTCGAACTGATCGCCTCGGAAAATTTTATTTCCGAAGCGGTGATGGAAGCGATGGGGTCCGTCTTCAGCAATAAATATGCGGAAGGCTATCCGGGCAAGCGCTATTACGGCGGCTGCGAAAATGTCGACAAGGTCGAACGCCTCGCCATCGAGCGCGCCAAGAAATTATTTGGCGCCGAGCACGCCAACGTGCAGGCGCACTCCGGCACGCAGGCGAATATTTCCGTTTACATGGCCGCGCTTCAGCCCGGCGATATCGTTCTCGGCATGAATCTGGCGCACGGCGGCCATCTGACCCACGGCCATCCGCTGAATTTCTCCGGCCGCACGTACAAATTCGTTCCCTATGGCGTCACGAAAGATACAGAGACGATTGACTATGACGAAGTCGCGCGGCTCGCGCGCGAGCATCATCCGAAAATGATCGTCGCCGGAGCCAGCGCCTACGCGCGCATCATTGATTTCGCGCGGCTCGCCGAAATTGCGCGCGGCGTGAATGCATTATTTTTCGTCGACATGGCGCACATCGCCGGACTTGTCGCCGCGGGAATCCATCCCAGCCCCGTGCCGCACGCGGATTTCGTTTCCACCACCACGCACAAAACTTTGCGCGGCCCGCGCGGCGGCCTGGTGATGTGCCGGGAAAAATTCGCCAAAGAACTCGACAAGCTCACTTTCCCGGGGCTTCAGGGCGGTCCGCTCGAACACATCATCGCCGCAAAAGCCGTTTGTTTGAAGGAAGCAGCCGAGCCCGGATTCCGCGAATATCAAAAACAAGTCGTCGCCAACGCTCGCGCCCTCGCCGCGGGAGTCGCCGCTGCCGGATTCCGAATCGTCACGGGAGGCACGGACACGCATCTTTTTCTTGTCGACTTGCAATCGCGCGGCGTCACCGGCCGCGACGCGGAGCTTGCCCTCGAGCGCGCTGGCATGACGGTAAACAAGAATGCCATTCCCTTCGACACGCAGCCGCCGATGAAAGCGGGTGGAATTCGCATCGGCACTCCCGCCGTCACTACGCGCTGCATGCGCGAAAAGGAAATGCAGCAAATTGCTCGCTGGATTTCTGAAGTTTTGACCGACGTGATCGAGCAGGTCAGCTTCGCGGCAACGCCGGCAAAGATCCCCGTAGACGCGTCTCCGGCCGGCATGAATATGGTGTCCGAAGGCGGTCCGTCAATCACCCCTGAAGCCGCGGCAAAGCCCAAGAGCACGGCGCCAAGCGCTTCCCAAATCACGCCCTCTGAAATCGAACGGCGCGTTCGCGCTGAGGTCGCCGCGCTCGCCGCGCGCTTCCCTCTCTACGCGCGCCGTCTCGCCGAAGCCGACGCCGCTCAACACGCTCACCCAACTTCGACCAGCGCGTGACCGTATGGAAACGGCAAGACCGACAAAACGTCTTTTTGCATATATTTTGCCTATCCTTCACCTTGGTGCATGTCTGACCGGCATGATCGGGTATGTCGTTCCGAGCCTGCAATATCTTGGAATCGTTTGGGCGGGAGTCATGTTAGCCGACCTCCCGGTATCGGCAATCGCTTATGTTCTCGCCTGGATGCACGGCACCGCCGCAACTGTATGGATCGTCATAGCAGGCACGCTGTGGTGGTACCTACTGGGCTTGGGAATCGATGTTCTCGTGAATAGATTCAAACGCAACCCTCAGCACTTGAGTCATCTGGGCAGCGCTGAAAAGCAATAATAATTTCGGCCGCTAGGGCACGAAATCGATTTTCAGTTCCGCAACGCGGCCCTCGCGAATCGAAAACGCGCGCACCGGCTGCACGGCGTCCGCGAGCGGCGAAGCAATAAAATAAGCGGCCTCGGAATAAAAAGCGCTCGCGATGTCGCGCGGCGACGGCCGATTCTCCCCGCGCGGATGCGAATGATAAATTCCCAGCAGCTCTAATTGCTTCGCGCGAATTTCTTTCACCATCCGAAACAATTCTTGCGGCGCAATTTCGTACGCTGTCGCGGGCGTTGCGTGCGCATTCCCTGCTGGAAAAATCGCGCTGATGACCCCATCGCGGCCGGCAAGCAAGCCGCAGCATTCCTGCGCCGGCATTTTCGCCGCTTCTTCCCGCATCGCACTCAGAATTTCGCGCCGAATTCGAATCGCAGAGATCATGCGGCCTTAATGCAGCAAGGCAAAACTGAGTATGACGGCCACAAATACGGCGCCCCAGTAAACCAGGATGAAAATGCTCCAGAAGTACAGCAGACTTTTGGGAAATTGCCGGTGGTATTCCTTCAAGATACGAACAAAAGGAAATGGGCCATTCTGAATGGACCACTTGAAATCCGCAACACTAGTGACAAAAACCGGAATTTGGTCATCGAGAGGGCGCGAACGATTCAGCGCGGCAATCATCGTCAGGCTTATGATCGCATTGGCGAACGCTGCAATCACAAACGTGAGGATAAACGCAATTAGAGTGTATTCGTGCCATGTCATACGGGCTGCAATGAGGGCGCTGCTTTCGCGCGCCCTCATTACGAAGAGTTCCGTCTGAAGTTAAGCCTTCGCGGCTTGGCGGCGGAGGAAAGTCGGCACGTCCAAATCGTCCGCGGCGACTTCCTGAATCACGTCTGTAACGTTGCGTGACACTTGCGCCACCACGTCCGGCTGCGGCTCCGGCGCGCGCTCCGCTTTCCACGTCTTCGGCAAATACGACGGCCGCGTGTGCGTCTTCTTGTTCGCCACTTCGCGGAACCCGGCGGCAATCACCGTGATTTTCACCGACTCCTTCATTGCGTCTTCCTGCACCGCGCCGAAAATGATATTCGCGTTTTCGTGCGCGGCTTTTTGGATTACCGAAGACGCTTCGTGAACTTCGTGCAGGCTCAATGTGGAAGAGCCAGTGACGTTG
>DASZCH010000221.1:0-12664 GCA_035943235.1 Candidatus Acidiferrales bacterium | reverse complement strand
CGCCTGGACCATGAAATCGAAATCGCGAGCCAGATTCAGCGCGAACTGTTGCCAAAATCGTTTCCGCAGATGCCTCATGTTTCTGTCGCGGGCTCAACGTTAGCCTGCCATTCAGTCGGCGGCGATTGCTTCGACGTAGTTGCTCTCGGCGGAGGTCGCTTCGGATTCTTTGTCGGTGACGTGGCGGGGAAGGGAATCGCTGCTTCGCTTCTCGCCACCCTGTTGCAGGGTGTTTTTTACACCACGGCCGCGCTCGATATTCCGCTCGCGGAAGCCACCAAGCGCGTCAATCAATTCCTCTGCGAGCGTTCGGGTGACGATCGCTACGCCACCCTTTTTTACGCAGTTCTCGACCCAGCCGGAAATCTCGAATATATCAATGCAGGTCACGTGCCGCCGCTCGTCCGGCGCGCTTCGGGCGAACTTGTCGAGTTGTCGTCCTCGAATTTTCCCGTGGGCATGTTTGCCGAGGCTGAATTTACCGCCGAGCACGTCGCGTTGCAGGCTGGAGATTTCGTTGTGATTTATACGGACGGCGTTTCGGAAGCCAGAAATATGAGTGATGAAATGTATGAGCAGGAGCGCCTCAGCAAACTCCTGTGCGAATTTTCCGGCTCAACCGCCGAAGAGCTCGCCGAGGCCGTCCGCACCGGCGTCCGCAACTTCACCGGCGGCGCCCCGCAAGCCGACGACATCACCATGGTCGTCCTCCACTTCAAGGGCCCCGCCTCCTCCGCCCGCCTCGCCTAGCTCACGCCCTCTTAGCGATACACCGCAAAAAACGAGAGAATGCGACGTCGAAATTCCTCCGGATTAGCTCCGTAGGCGCCTGTGTGCTGGGCTCCTTGAACAACCCACAATTGCTTTGGTCCGATTGCCGCTCGAAAAATTCGTCGTGAATGTCGGCAGGGAATTCGGCGGTCAAGCGTTCCGCAGATCAGGAATATCGGAACAGCGCGCATAGTGACTGCTCGCTCGGGCGAAACGTCGTTGGCTTGAAATCCGCCTTCCTTCTCTGCCACGTGTAACGCAACTATGGTGGCAGGCTTGAATAGCGTCTTGCCCAGCCAGGGACTGAGCTGTAACCCGGCGTAATCGTAAGTGACCTCGCGCAAATTGCTGAATGATGCCTCGGCCACAACCGCGGAGATATGAGGTTCGATCGCCGCTGATTGCAGTGCAATGGCAGCGCCCATCGATTCGCCCAGAGCGAAGAGACGTCGGGGCTTCTCGCTCGCATACAACGCAGCCACTATGCTCCTTGTATCCCAACGTTCTTTCCAGCCGTACGTCGCCAAGGCGCCGCCGCTTGCACCCTGCGCCCGCGCGTCCATCATCACCACGCTATAACCGGCGCGCAACAGGAAATCCGCATAACTAATCGTGCCCACGCGGTTATCGCCCTGGCCATGAAACAAAAGCACCCAGTCACCGTTGGGAATTCTCGCGCGAACCTTCCAGCCGCGCACAATCACGCCATCCGGCGCGGGCACGGCGAACTCCTGACGGACGGAGCCGTCGCGGGCGAAAACGCCGTCAGCCTGCGCGATCAAGGCAGCATCGAGGACACGGCGCGCCGGATGCAGAATGCCGCCGCCTAGCATCTCCCCGACAACTCCGGAGCCGAGGAACGCAAGCGCCAGGAGTCCAACAATCCATTGAATGGCTCGCTTCATGAGGGTCCAACGTGTGATACGAATCCCGGCGAGGAATAGTTTCTGCAAAGCTAAGACCGATAGGTTCCTGCGGCAACCACCTTCATCGACGCCGAGATCGGCAGACGCTCACGAGCCGGTCGAGGAATAATGGCGGGTCCCCAAATTCCACATGGAGATGGCAAAAATCAAAAAAGCCAACGCGACCACGGGGACGAACGGCAGATATTCCGGAGTGACGGTGTGGCCCAGCAATCGCACGCTGGGATAAAACGACGCGAGGCCGAAGGGGATAATCCAGCACAGGAAAAATTGCACCGCGCCGGAGTAAATCGAGAGTGGGTAGCGTCCAAAGGCGATCAAATTCCACACCGGCGGATGAACCCCGATGCGGTCCTCGAACCAAAAAGAGATCGTCGTCAGCAGCAGAAACACGGATATGTAAATCACTCCCGCGCAGAGTCCCCAGAAAATCAGCAGCGAAAATTTGCCGGCAGTCCAGTGGATGTGAAGCTCGCGCGACGCGTACCACATGCAGAAAAGTCCCGTGGCGATTTCCTGCATGGATTCAATGCGAAACTGCTCGAAGAGCACTTGAAATAGAGTCGAGACAGGTCGCAGCATCACGCGGTCAAATTTTCCCTCGATAATGTAGTTGTTGCCGAAGTCGTAGAGGTTCAGGCTGATGACGTTGAACATTCCGTAAGGAACCAGCGAGAAGCCGTAGAGGAAAACTTCCTCGGGGAATGTCCAATTCGCCAGCGTAGGGACTTTGTGGAAGAGCACGACAACGAAGGCCAGCGCAAAGATCGTGGCGGCGAGGCTGGTGGCTGTCGACACGATGAAATCGCCGCGATACGACATCCGCATCTTCGCGTATTGCGAAAAATATTCGCCGAACAGAATGCAATGCCGCACGAATCCATGCCACATTTGCCGCGCGGCGGTGTCTCGCTTTGCTTCCGGCATCGAGTTTTCCGTAATCGCCATGTTTTCTAGCCGCCGTGAATCGTGATTTTTTTTGTCGCGCTCTCCCACCACCAATGCGCCGCGAAAAGCAGAAAAACCACCCACGCCCATTGAATGCACAGAAGTTTGATCGCTTGGGACGTGGAAAACTTGCCGAGATAAATCGAGAGCGGCGTGTACGCGATGTGTTCGAAGGGCAGCCATGCCAGCACTTTCTGCACGCCATTCGGAAAATATGTCATCGGAATCAGCAAGCCCGAGAGCAGCTCAATCAGCCAGTATTTCGCGCGAATCATGGCAAGGATCGATTTCAAGGGAATCGCGCAGGTGCCGATCATGAAGTTGATCGCGCCCATCAGGAAAAATGAGCCGATCACGCCGATAATAAAAAGCGTCAAATCAACTCCCGACGCGGGTCCTTGCACCGGAAAAACCAGCGCGACGACAATCGCCGTCGGCACGGTGAGCAAGCCGAGGCGAAACGCCGATTCGCCCATCGCGCGGAAAATCCACATCCATTGCACCGACACGGGCTTGATCAAGTCCATTGCGATCTTGCCTTCGATCACTTCGTAGGCCATTTCCTGGTCGATTGTGTTCCAGTAAAACGAGCGAATGATCCAGCCCATGCTCACGTAAGTGATGATCTGGGGCAGGTTGAAGCCCGCGATCGATCCGGTGGTGTTCTTGAATATCGCCGTCCAGATGAAATAGTAAATCGTGACGTTGAAAAAATAAGTGATGATGCCGGTGAAATAACGCAGCCTGAAGGCGAGAATATTCACGAATCCAATGCGCGAAAATTCCGCGTACGGCACCAGCGCAGCCTGAATTCGCGAAGCCACTTAGTTTCGTCCCTGCATGGTTATTTTATTGGCTCCTCGACAGACATTTTGCTCGCCACCCGCGCGTCGCTCACGTCCGCATCCTAACATACGCCGCGCAGAGCTCGATTGGATGCGAACATTTCAATTCAGGTGAGTGGAACAATTCGCGGCAAGCAGGAGGGCAACGCAGCAGGCGGGACGAAAATAAAAAAGGGGAAGCATTTGCGCTCCCCCTGTGTGAACCGCGCTGCGTTAACAGAAGCGCAGCATGGAATTGAGGTTAGAAGGTGTACTCCGCGCCAAACTCCGCACGGAATGATTTGGGAACGATCGTTCCGCTTGGTGCGATGAATCCGGTCGGCTGTTCGAATGTACCAGGTGAGCGTACACTCGTGCCAAAGCTATTCCCGAAATTTGCCCGGTTGGTGATGTCGAAGGCTTGGAAGATCAACCTCAACGATCCCTTCTCGGAAAAGTTGAAGGACTTCGTTACCCTGGTGTCCAATTGAAAGTAGTCGCTTCCACGCAGAGTGTCGAAGCCGACCATCCTGCATGTGCTGGCGGCCAGGCAAGCCTGCTGAGTTGAGACGGAGGCAAGAGCGTAGGTTGTGAAGTCACTCGGATTAGACGTTGGCACGATCGCCTCCCTTGTCCCGTTGCTCGACCCGACGCCGAGCACATCTTGTCCCGCTTGTGCCGTGTAAGGCCTGGCGGAGCCGAACTGCAGAATCGGCGCGACATCGAATCCCCACGGCAAGCTGACGATGCCGCTGAGGGCAACATGATGGCGTTCGTCGTTCGGAACAGGTCCGAAATCCACTTTCGGGTTCCATGGACTGAACGGATTGACGGGGCGGTTGCCGAACGATGCGGCGCTGCCATCCCAACCAACTGCCTTTGACAGTACGTAACTCGCGTTCATGGTGAAATGCTGGTTCATGCGGCGCGTGTAGACGAAGTTCAAACCATCATAGCGCGAGCGGCCGTCGGAGGCCGAGTCGTTAATCGGCCCGAGAACAGGAACGCCCGCAGTGGTGAAGGCTTGCGTCAGCACGCGCGCCCCTGTTGCAGGATCGATGGGGTTGAGATTGTAGGTGTTCGCTTCGTGCAGCCCCAGTTCGTGAATGTAGTCGACTTCGAAAGTGGAATAACCGTTAATTTCATAGGTGTAGCCGATATTCCACTGTTCCGAATAGGGATTTCGATACCTTGGATCCATCAGCCTCCCACTTGCTTTAGCCGGCAGCTGCGTTGGAGGAGGCGGTGATGTAGGCAGCGGATCAACACCGAATTGCCAACTGGACAGGGGGATCTCCGGGCCGCCCGGGGGGCCGGTTCCCGGTACGCCGCAGACTGCTGGATCACAGCTCGTCCCTGGGCCATTCGCCGAGAGCGAGTACGTGGTGGCGAAGATGGTCGGATTGGCCTGTTGCATCATAAACAACGGAATGTTGATAAACGTTTGTCCGAAATAGAGACCGTAACCGCCGTCGATAACCTGCTTGCCGTTGCCGTGGATGTCCCAGGCAAAGCCAATGCGCGGGCTGATGCCGTGGTTGTCATCCTGAGGGATTTTGGACGCGTAGGGGCTGCCGATGGCCTTCAGTTCCTGATAGGTTCGGTTGTTGGGGATTTGACTGCTGGCGTAAAGACCGATGTCCTTATCCCAGCGAACGCCGAGGTTCAGCGTGAGTCCGGAGCGAATCTTCCAATCATCCTGGAAGTAGATGCCGAACATTTTCGAAGCCAGGAAGAAGTCCGGGTCGCCCGAAGCTCCAGTCATTGCACTCACCGCCCCCGCAGTAGCGAACCCATTGGGGTAAAGCCCGTTACTGTTCGAGACGATAACGGATGGGTTGTCGAAGAAGGTTAACGTTGGCACTGGAGTGAACTCGAACAAGCCGCCCAACACCGGTTCCCACACGAAGTCCACGCCGGTGTGAAAGGTTTGAACACCGTGCGTGATGGAAATGTCATCCTTGAATTGCCACTTTTTCTGGATGGACTGCTGCGGCACGTTTCCGTTTGTTCCAAACGTGCTGCCGTCCGGGAAGTTGACTGTGAAAGGCGAGAGTTTGTTCGTACCAATTACATTATTCCAGTACTGATATCCGGCCGTTGCGTCGTTCACTATGGTGGGGGTCAAAACCGAACTCAGTGTGAGATTGGAAAGAATCAGGTGGTTGGTCGTAAAGTTTCCAGCCGTCAGGTCGTTGGCGTTGCCAGACTGATCATTTTGCCCGCTGTTGTTCTGGGCACTGTAAGTGAAAAACAGCGATTCGTTTGAATTGAAGTGATGATCGAGTCGGCCCGTGTAACGCCAGTCAAAATAGGGAGTAGGAATAGAGGCAGCAGGCTGGGCGCCGATGGGCTCTGCGAGCGTCAGGCTCTGCAGCGCGAAGGCGGCAACCGGATCGGCCGTATGCTCACGTTGGCGTTCGAGTGCGAAGAAGAAAAAGTCCTTATTCTGACGAATGGGGCCGCCAATGTCCCCGCCGAATTCCTGGCGTTGAAATTTCGGCGTTGAGGAACCTGGAGTTTGTTTCGTGAAAAAGTCGTTGGCGTTCAGCGCGGTCTGCGTGTCGTAAAAATAGCCGCCGCCGTGGAACTTGTTGGAGCCGGCCTTCGTGATGACGTTGATGGCAGCGCCTTCGCTGCGGCCATTCTGGGCGGAGAATCGCTGCGTCGAAATATCAAATTCCTCCACGGCCGACAGCGGAAGCTGCATGACCGGTCCGCCGACGGTGTTGTCCTTATCGTCGATTCCGTTTACGGTGACGTTTATATTGCGGCCGTTTGAACCGTTGACCGCGACAACGGCGACACGGTTCTTCGTCGGGTCGTAGGAATTGACGGGGCGCGCGCCAGGCGCGAGGTAGGCCAAATTGCCGAAGTCGCGGCCATTGAGCGGCATGTTCTGGATTGTCTGCTGCGTTACAGTCATGCCAACGCTCGTCTTGGTGACATCGACGACAGGCGCTTCCTCCGTGACGGTAACAGTTTGTGAGAGGGAGCCCGGTTCGAGGGTGAAATTAAGGGTGGAAGTCTGGTTGACGATCAGCTCGGTGCTCGCGACGGTGACGGCTTTGAAGCCCGCCATCGTGATCTTGAGCTCGTAATTGCCAGCCGGCAGAAGGTCGAAGCGATAGAGGCCCGCGCTATTGGATTGACTAGTACGCACGGCGCCCGTGTCCTTATTGGTTAGCGTCACTTGCGCGCCGACGACCACGGCTTGCGACTGATCGCTGACGGTCCCGGTCAGCGATGCGCTGGCGGTAGCCTGCGCCAATGCGTTTCCGCAGCAGATTCCGATACTAAGAGCGAGTAGACACAGCAATCCAGCCAGTTTTTTCATTTGCCCTCCGTTTGGCATAAGCGAGTTGCAATTCCAGCGGGGTGCAAGCGCAATAAAAACTTACGCTGCGACCGTTCAGGCGGAGCGACGGTTGTCGGCGCGCCTCAACGGTCCTCGTGGCGGATGACGATCGCGGTCAACTGTGACCGCAACTTGCTCAGTAATGGTTCCCAACAACCGATATGCAGTTTACGAGCATTCTGTGTACCAAGACTAGGATATTGAAGCAAGCTAAATTTAATAGAATGCGAATCCTTATCTTAAAACTTCATTGGATAAGGGCAACCGGCGCAAAGCGGTGAACAATACTTCCATGAAGAGATGTACGTGAAAATGGAAATCGTATCGGGTAGTTTCGGATGCCGGGAAGGAAGCGACCACGCTACCAGGCACAGGAGATCGCCGCACGGGATGCGGGCATGTCGGGGGCATGGCGGCAAGTTCATGATGGCGCAAAAAGAAAAGTAAAGCGGCGGCGAAGCATCACACTCCACGCTATGGGGTGATGCTGGCAGTTTCTTGAATGCGGCGCCAGGCGCGCTGGACGTGCTGCGATTCGGTGGCGGCTTGGCCGATGCAGAGGCGCAGGGTGAACTTCCCGTCGAGTTTCGTGTGTGTGAGATACAAATCGCCGCTCTGGTTGAGGCGATCTAGGATGGATTGGTTGATGGCGTCGCCACCGCGGTGGCGGAAGCAGACGAGGTTAAGAGGCGGCGGCGCGGCGAGCTCAAATTGCTTGTCATCGCGGACCCAGGACGCGAATTCGTGCGCGAGTTCGACGTGGCGGCGAACATGATGTTGAAGGCCTTCGATGCCATAGTGGCGAATCACGAACCATAGTTTCAGAGCGCGGAAGCGACGTCCAAGCTGCACGTGCCAGTCGCGATAATCGATCACGGCGCCGGATTCCGTGGCTTGATTGCGCAAGTATTCCGGGAGGACGCTCATTGTGTTGATCAACGACTTGCGGTCGGCGACGTAAAAGCAGTCGCAATCGAAATTCGTGAACATCCATTTGTGAGGATTGAAGCAATAACTGTCGGCGAGTTCGAGCCCGTCGTGAATCCAGCGAAACTCCGAGCAAAGCGCCACCGTTCCGGACATGGCTGCGTCGACATGCAGCCAGATTTTGTGTTCGCGGCAGATTTCGCCGATGGCGCGCACGGGGTCCATGGCGTTCGACGAAGTGGTGCCGACCGTGGCAGAAACAAAACACGGAATGCGGTGGTCGGCGATGTCATGCTTGATTTGTTCCGCCAGCGCCGCGGGACGCATCGCGAATTGTTCATCGACTTCGATCAAGCGCAAATTTTCGCGTCCCAGCCCGGCGATCTTTGCAGCTTTTTCAATGGAGGAGTGCGCTTGCGAGGAGGTGTAGGCGACAAGGCGGCCGTCGCATCCGCGTTCGTTTGACGTGAAATTTGTGGCGCGTTCGCGGGCGGCGAGCAGAGCGCAAAGAGAAGAATTGGACGCGGTATCCTGAATCACGCCGCCACCGTCGCTGCTCGACAAAAACTTTTCAGGCAGGCCGAGCATTTCGACCAGCCAATCGAGGACATGGGTTTCAAGTTCGGTGCACGCGGGACTGGTGGCCCAAAGCATTCCCTGCACGCCAAGTCCGGCGGAAAGCATTTCGCCCATGATGGACGGGAACGAAGTGTTCGACGGAAAAAATGCGAAGAAATTCGGCGATTGCCAGTGCGTGATGCCGGGGAGAATCAGCTTCTCGACATCTTTCAACATCGTTTCGAACGGCTCGCCTTGCTCCGGCGGATTTTTCGGAAGCGTCGCGCGGATTTGCCCGGGCTTCACGGTCGACATCACGGGCAAGGATTCGACACGTTCGTAATAATCGGCGATCCAGTCGACGACGGCCTTACCGTGGCGGCGAAATTCTTCCGGCGTCATATGGTAATTCGATTTTTCAGGCATGCGGCTCACTCGTCGTTGCGCGCGGGCTACAGCAGCACCTCGTGCAGAGCTTCGCCGGCGTAGATTCGTTTCACGACTTCCTCGATAGGCTCGTCTTCAATTAACAGGTCGCGGACTTCGACGGTGTTCAGAATCTGACGGATCAAATCCGACGTGGAAACTTTCACGCGGTCGAAGCGGATGCGATAGGTGAGCTGGTCGACCTGCTCGAGTTCGAGGCCGTCGCGCGCGATGGATGGAACGCGGGCAAGCTGTTCGGAATCTTTCACGGCGAATTTAATTTGCTTGGTGCGCAGCAATTTTTGCTTCAGCGAGTCGAGGGGACCGTCGTAAAGCAGGCGGCCGTGATCGATAATCATAATGCGGCGGCAAAGTTCTTCAATGTCGTCGAGATCGTGCGTTGTCAGCAAAACGGTGGTTTGAAACTCGCGATTGATGGCGCGCAGGAATTTGCGAATCTGATCTTTGGCGACGACGTCGAGGCCGATGGTCGGCTCGTCCAAAAAAAGCAGCGGCGGATTGTGCAGCAACGCTGCGGCCAGATCGCAGCGCATTCGTTCGCCGAGCGAAAGTTTGCGCACGGGCGTGTAGAGGTAATCCTGGATGCCGAGAATCTGGTTGAATTTCTCCATGCGCTCGCGAAAGTCGCGCTCGGAAACTTCATAAATGCGCCGCAATAGTTTGAAAGATTCGATGACGGCGATGTCCCACCAGAGTTGTGTGCGCTGGCCGAAAACAACGCCGATGGTTTTCACATATTGGCGGCGCTGCTTGTAGGGGAAGAAGCCATTGACGCGCGCTTCGCCGGAGCTGGGCATCAGAATGCCGGTGAGCATTTTGATGCTCGTCGATTTTCCGGCGCCATTTGGACCGATGTAACCGACCATTTCGCCGCGCGCGACTTCGAAGCTGACTTTGTCGACGGCACTGACAGTCAAATAATCGCGCACGAAAAGATTTTGAATCGATCCCCAGACGCCTTCGCGGCGGCGGAAGGTGCGGAAATCTTTCGAAAGTGCGCGGACATCGATGAGCGAGCCGTCAGACATTGCGCCAGCGATTCTAACACGGAGTTTCGTCCCGAAAGGGCGCGGCGACGGTGGCGGCGAGAACTTGCGCGACATTATACTTAGTGAATAAACTCTCTCCAGCGTTCAATCAGCCCATCGCGGTCGGATACTTGCGAGCCTGCACGAATCGAAGGAGGAACCAATGCCGAGAAATGCCAGCACGCCGCTTCCGCAGCCGATTTTCAACGAAGGAAGCGTCACTCCCGACTCAACGCGCTTTAAGACAGCTCACCCGTCGGACACACAGCAGTACAAGGAAATCCAAAACCTCTTGAAGAAAGATGTTGTCGAATTTGACGCGTCGCGGGCTCAGCCCGCGGATGTCTACAAGCTGGAGACAGCTTACGGACCTCATGGAGCCGAGATCATTCAGAAAATCAAAACAGCCGGGAAGATTATTTTTCATTCTGCCGGCGACACGGGAGCCTCGAACGCGGGGAAGTATGGAAATGAAGTGCGCGTGGCGGATCAAGTGACCAATGACTGCCGCACATCTAATGAGGCGAACCGGCCCGCTTTCTTTTACCATCTTGGGGACGTGGTCTACGATTTCGGCGAGTCAAAGTATTACTACGATCAGTTTTACGAGCCCTACCGGAATTACCCCGCGCCTGTTTTTGCGATTCCAGGCAATCACGATTCATTTGTGATTCCCAATACGTCCGCCGCGGAAACGCCGCTCAGCATTTTCGCGCGCAATTTCTGCGCTGCGCAGCCGGCCATCACTTCCGAGGCGGCATCGCTTCACCGCACGGCCATGACGCAGCCAGGCGTCTATTTCACGCTGGACGCCCCATTCGTCCGGATCATTGGGTTGTTCAGCAACGCGCTCGAGGATCCAGGCGTAATTTCCAATGAGGGTGGAAAATGGTCCAGCCTTTCCAACGTGCAACTGGATTACTTGACCGCGCAGCTTGGCCGAATCAAGAAAGAGAAATATGCGGGCGCGGTTCTGCTTGCCATGCATCACCCACCGTTCAGTTACGCGCCTCCCCCTAAGGCAGGCGGCACGGGCGGAAATCACGGAGGAAGTCCAAACATGCTGCGGGAGATCGACACGATCTGCAAAGCGCAGGGGGTTTATCCGCACGCCGTTCTTTCAGGGCACGCGCATAACTATCAGCGTTTCGCGCGTACGATACGTTTTGGCGGTAAGGACATCGAGGCGCCTTTCATCATTTGCGGAGACGGAGGCCATAACGTAAATCGGATCACCATGAGCAAACAGGGCCAGCCTTCCCAGGAGCCGCACTTCGACGTTCCGGTGGACTATATGGAATCGAAGCCCGCGGTTCAGTCGAAGAGTCTGGTGCTCAAGCATTACGACGATACGAATTACGGCTACCTGCGAATCACGGTGGATAAGACGCACCTAAAGATCGGATTTTACCAGGTCGGCAAAGTGAGCCTGCCGCAATCGCGCGCCGACGTGGTGACCGTGGACCTGGCAAGCCATACAGTGGTGGGGAACTGAGACCCAAGATGAGTCGCCCACGCGTTAGAAAATCTCGATCGCAGAAACTGGCAGCTAAGCGCGGAAGAGAATATCTTCGCGGTTGAACATGCGGACGGCAGCAGCGATGCCGATGGCCGCGTAAATGCACGTCATGCCGAAAATGCCGGCGATATAGGCCCACGGATACGACCCTGCGATGATTTCTTTGCTCACCAGACTCGTGTTGAGGATCGGAATGAGCGCCGTCTTCCAGTTCAATTCGACGCCCGGGAAGGCGCCAATTATCGCGGGAGCAATCACGATAAAGCTCATCGGAGCGACGTAGGTCTGCGCCTCGCGGAAGCTTTTCGCCAGCAGGGAGACGGCCAGCAAGACGGACGCAAAGAGCACCGCCAGCGGCAGGAGCATGACCACGACCACAGCGACCGTGCTCGGCTCAATCGAAATCTGAAACGTTGAATGCGCCGCAGCGAGCAATTTCGGTTTTGCCCAGGTGAAGGACGTCCCGAGCGAAATCAGCGAAAGAAGGGCGGTGACAACCGACGCGGTCACGACCATGAGAAATTTTCCGATGACAATGTCCGTGCGGGAAATCGGGCTGGACAGAATCGTTTCCATCGTGCCGCGTTCTTTTTCTCCGGCGGCCAGGTCCATCGCCGGGTACGTGGCGCCCGTGAAGGAGAAAATGATGATGAGGTAGGGAATCCAGCCGCCGAAGAGCGCAGCGCCGACTTGCGAGGCGGACGCAACGTTTTTCGATTTGACCGTGAAAGGGTCCATCAAATTCGCCGGCAATCCCCGCGCGGCAAGTTCGGCGCGAACGACCTGGTCGCGGTACTTTTCAAAAAACGTTTCGAGTTTGCCTTCGGCCTCTTCGGATTTTTCGTTGTTTTCGAAGTAGCCTATGGAAACTTTCTTGGACTGCCGGCTGTCAATGGCTGCGTCGAATCCCGGAGGAATCTCGACGACGGCGCGGATTGTCTTGTCGGAAACCTCCTGCACGGCGTCGTCGCGATACGGGACGATGCGAATGCCCGGAAGATTGTTGAGCGCAGCCAAAATCTTCGGCGAATCTTCTCCGCCATGGATCATCACGGGCGCGATTTCCGTTTTTGCCTCGCCGGAAAATTCGGCGGTGACGTAGCTGATGCCCAGAAACAGCAGAGGGAACGCCACGAGCGGCATAATCACCATTGAGCGAATCGTGCGCTTGTCGCGGAGCATATCGCGAAGCTCTTTGCGGTACACGATCAGCGAATTGCGCAGGTTCATCGTGCGTCTCCTGAAACAACAAAGAAAATTTCCTCGAGGCTGTCCTTGAGGTAATTCTTCCGCAGTTCCTCGATTGTGCCTTCGGCGCGCATGTGGCCGTCGTTAATGATGCCGATGCGGTCGCAGAG
>DASZCH010000220.1:0-53504 GCA_035943235.1 Candidatus Acidiferrales bacterium | reverse complement strand
CAGTCGGATTGAGGCGTAGTTGCGAGAACGGGAATATGCCACTTTTCATATTGCACTGAACCAGACAGCTCCATTATCGCGTTCAACCAAACATCGGCCTTCACTCCGCCGTCATTTACCGTGCCCCCGTTTGGGATAAATTCGCTGTCGATTTTTCGGTGCCGGTAGTCAAATTGAATCGTATTGCGGGACGTCAGCCAGTACGTACTCCAGGCGTGTTCACCTTGCGCGGCACGCCCTAGCCAGGTACCGATTAAGTTGCCCTTGTTTGTGTACCCGTTCAGAAAGCGCCCGTTGATATAAAAGCACCCATTGCAGCTGGCGAAATCCACAGGCGCAGTCGATCCTCCCTCTACATGTAAGTCCAGCTTAGGGATTCCTGGGATCCGCGGCATAAAGATTCCGCCTTCAAACGCGGATTTGCGCGGATATCCTAGCGGCGAATACTCGTCTTCCGTGAATGCGTTACCGTAGAACGTCAGCCAATTACGCATTCCGGGTATTTTGTAACTAAAGTCCACGCCCGATCGTACGTCACCCGGATCGGAGGTGCTGCCATAGGCCCCATTTCCAAGACCGAACGTGCTCTTCAGAAACTGATGAGAAGTGAACGGCTGACCGGACCCGCCTGCAATCCGCGTGTAATCTACGCCGAATTCAAAATTCTGCGTCGGCTTGAAGTCGAGCCTTTGTCCCACAATAAATGGCTGGTCATTTAGAGCAATGCCCCACTGACCAATCAAGCCGGTCGAGCTCCCAAACACAAAATCGTGTCCCGATAGCCTCCCGAGGAAGAACTCCCAGCGCGTTGGTCCCATGAGACCGAGAATCCACGGAAGCTTCAGCGGCGACACGCGATTGATTCGAAACATGTCGACCGGTTCAGCGTTGTCGCTGAACATCATCGCGCCACTCTCGCCTGATCCCCACCAAAGGCTCTGCTTGCCGAACGAAAACTGCCAATTTTCAACATTCATGGCAAGATATGCATCGAGCAACCGAAAGCGATTGATTGTTGGTGTGCCTGTAGCTGGCGGCACCGGCAATGGTGTATCAGCGGCCGCTATGAATTGGCGCGCTCCCGGCGCAAGCGCAGGTGCCGATGGCGCGTGCTGATATTCGCCCCGCACGTACGCAACAAAGGGGCCATCCGACGCCCATCCGGAGAAGCCCGTCACATTGTTGAACCCTTCTTGGTAGGGTCGTCCGTAGTCGTTGATGATCGTTTGGCCAAAGTGATAGCCATCGGCCAGCGGCTTGCCGGAAATACTCGTGACGCGGGTATAAACGGATTCGAGGCGAAGGTTTCGATTGCCTCCTCCGCCTAGTAAATCGATCTCCTTCGCGAATTCCCTTTCCAAATCATGGTAAAGCTGCCCAGGCTCTTGTGAATTCGATGAACCTTCGCCGATGTTGTCCCCGGCCTCTTCGACAAGTCGCGCGCACTCCATCCGAGTCCACGGGCGCATGCCTTCGATGTCGCTCTTGATGTAGCCCAGCGCGGCAAGCCGCAGAAGCGCCGGATAAACCCAGCTATCGAGCGGGACGTAAGGTGAGCCCATGGACTTCGCTTGCCAGTGATCCGGCCTGTCCGGCCGAATGCCCATAAGTTCCCATGGCCCTCCGGTGAGTTCCGGATTATGGTGCTCTTTGTAAACGTAATGTGAAACGAGCCAGCCAAGCGCACTCCCGACGAGAACATCGGAGGGAAAATGTTGCTCCGCTTTGATCCGGGAAACGCTCACAGCGGTAGCCGCGCCATACGCCAGGAACTTGGCCACAGGGCTCGGATACTCGTGCGCGACTATGCCCGCAATGGCCCATGCTGCGGTGGAATGCTCTGAGGGAAACGAATCGCCCCCATTCCTCCAGAACTGCCCGTTTGCATTGTCCACCAGAGGTCGTTCGCGCCGGACCATGTATTTGATTGCTTCTGTGGCGACAAGACCATCAACTGCTGCCTCACCACTCAGAAAACCCGTTTCGCGCTGATGTTCGTTATGCGTGACTAGACCCAAAAGATACGCGCCGCCAGCAATTCCTCCCATTGCTCCGACGCCATAGTCTGAAATGTGCCGGTAACGGTTCAGCGTGTTGGTCGAGTGAGACAACTGCCTGCTGAAGCCGGAATCCGTAGCGAAAAGGCCTGCGGCTAGACCGGCGACAGGAACCAGCCAAGTTGCTTCCGGCACTCCGATGCGAGCAGGGCTTGTCCACATCGCCTTTTGGTCGAGGAGAAAATGCTTCGGCGCCAAACGAAAAGAATTTTCGTATCTATCCGTGGACGAGGCCGTAGACATCAATTCATCGCCGTCTGATAACGGCTTAGCAGCCTTCTTGCCATCTGTTTTTTTCAACACTGTGTGCGTAGGAGCAGAATTCGACGACTGCGACGCCCCAGTGGATTGAGCGCGTGCCGTAGTCCCACTGGACACAAGCAAGATTGCTGCGGTTGTGCAAGTCATGCTCAAACGTCCTATCACTAACCCTATCCTTAATACTTGGCCGCTAGAATTGCGCTCGTCGTCACGGCGCTCAGCACTTGAGCCGCCTGGAAAAACCCTTTCCAGTTCGAAGGTCCGCCGATTGCTTTCTCCGGCACCACAACCATATCGCCGGGCTGGAGCGAGTCATTGAGCGCTCCGCCGAAGAACAAGGAAGATCCTTTCGACGCAATCACGGTCCCGTCAGCTCGAATCACGAAGATTGCCCTCTTGTTCGCGAGATTCGTCGGACCGCCCCCCTGGCTGAGATACCACTTCGCGCTTCGGCCCGGGCGGTAGGAAACGGCAGTCGGGTTATAAACCTGCCCTTGAACCATCACGTAAGTTGGCCGTTTCGGAATAATCAGCACATCCCCGGCCCTGACCTGGCTATCCCGCGAGGTGTTCTGCCAGCTTCGGATGCGTGACGAGATCTCGATCGTCACACGGCCGACCGGCACGGTATTCGTTAAGTTTTCAAGCGTCGTTTGCCACTGTTGGTATGCCGTTTCCTGTGCCAGTTTCTGGTCAGGATCGGTGGTCGCCGCCAATTTCAACTGTGTTTGCATTCCGCGAATCCGTTGGATCAGCTCCTCTTGCGACTTGTCCTCGATGCTGCGAACGGAACCGCGTTCCAATAACGCTCCATAAGGATACGCATCGGGCATAAATCCACCAGCGCGTGCAAGTACAGAACTGAGTGTCTCGCCAGGCCGAATCCCGTAACTGCCGGGATGCTTCACTTCGCCGCGCACTTGAATTGTTGCGCCGAGGTCGTTCCATCCCGGCAATTGCGAAATCGTGAGCACGTCTCCGTTGTGCAGAACCGCGTCCGTCTTCGTGTCTCCTGCCAGCACAGCGGTAAGGTTCACTTGCTCGTGCTGACCCGTCATCTGACCCTTACTCGTCCATTGATAATGTGTCAGGTCCGCTGCCTGAGCATCAGCACTCTGCTGAAGTCCGCCCGCTGAGTGAATCAAGTCCGCGATCGACATATTGGTGGTCAGCGGGTAGCGTCCCGGCCGCGCTACCTCTCCCTTGATATAAACCGTCGCGGGATCCACTTCCGCTGGATTGCTGTGTACCAGGACGCGGTCGCGGGAATTCAATACGATGTTGTCGAGAGGATTGCCGTCGAGTGCTTCACTCAACTTTACGCTGAAGATTTTCATCTTGCCGTCCGGCAAGTAGCGGAAGACCTGCGCATCTTCTCTCTCGGCATCCGGTCCGAGTCCGCCCGCCATGTGAATCGCGTCGCTCAAGTGAATTTGCCCCGAAGATCGATAGGTCCCAGGCTCGCGCACGTCTCCCCAAACAGAAATAGTCGGTGGATTTTGAAAATCGTAACGCCCGAAAATCTGCACGGTGTCCAACGGATCGAGCAGCGGCGCGCTGGCAGGATGGCTCAAGGCATCGGCCAGGTTGAAACTCTCCACGGTCGGCCGGTAATCCGGCGCGTTCAGCCGGATAATTTCGGCGTACTCCGTCGCCGGTTCAGGCAGCAAATCCTTGTAGGATGAAATCAAATCCGTAACGCGCATCCCTGCGTGATAGGAATAGCGGCCCGGGCGAAGTGCGTGGCCTTCCAGGTAGACGGTGTCTTGATTGTACGGGGCAATGGGGAAAATTCGAATCTTGTCTCCGTCTTGCACATGGAAAGAATCAAGCTGTTTCGTGATAGCGGCGGAATCGTCAGTGGGCGGCACGTCGACGCTCAGCATGGTTCGTTTGTCGTGCGCCACAACCCGCTGCACTTCGATGTGACGGAGAGTCGCGGTTGGGAGAAGCCCTCCGGCCAACTCCAGCACATCGGCAAGTGACTTCTCATCTCGCAATTCATAAATCGACGGCCGGCGCACCATCCCTTCAACCGTAACGTCTGGGCCGATCGGTGGAACCAGAACTGTGTCGCCATTTTCCAGGCGCTGGATGTCCGCTTTCACGCCATGCAGCAGCAGATCGTAGACATCCACGTTCTGGACGAGCTGTTTCCCGCGATACTGTTCGAGATTTCGCAACGATCCTCGCTCCGTTGGGCCGCCGGCGGCGAAAATCGCGTTGAGAGGAGTCGAGAGCGAGCTGATGTCGTAGGCGCCGGGATGCGCGACGTCGCCAACCACGTAGACTCGAATACTGCGCAGACGCGAAAGAGAAACGTCGGCCGAGACATCGCGAAATTGCGATCGCAGCGTGTGCTGAACCGTTTGCTGCACATCCGCCATCGATTTTCCAGCGACGAGTACCGGGCCAACTTCCGGAAGGCTCAACCGGCCCTCGGTATCAACGGTGCGCAGGAGGCGCTGCGACACTCCACCCCAAAGATCGATTGCCAGAGCGTCTCCTGGCCCGACGACGTAGTCCGGGCCGACCGGAAGATCCATCGGGATCATTTGGAGGTCGCGCGCGCCGTTCTCGAATACCTCCATGCCAAAACGCTCAGGTGTAGGCGGCTGCGGCGACGCTTGCAGATACATGTCGTACAACGACGGAATGTCCGTGTACGGATTCGGCTGGCGAAGCATCATCTGACTGGGGTTTACGCTCGAGGGGACGCGGCCTGCTCTGTTCGGTCTGCTCGGATTGTAGGATTCGGCTTCGTAGCCGGGTGATTCCACTTCGGGCTGTCCTCGATAGTTGTTGCTTCCGGCGTATAAGCCGCCGTTCATCAGGCCGGCCGACTGCCGGTCGACCCCAATTGCCGAGCTGCTCAGATCTGGGTAGAGATTTCCACTCGTGTTTGAATTCATTCTCGGGGTTGACGCTGCCGAGAATGGACCAAGTTGACCGCTCGCACCCCTCGACAATCCCGCCGTACCGGAGTTGCCGCCATCGGCGCCTGAAAAGAGCGATTGCAAATCTCCTGAGGAGGTTTCCGGTTGAAGCGGTAAACTTCCCAGAGGAAATCCTCCTGTTTGCATTAGCTCCGCTTCTTCAAGCGTGGGTTCTCTACGCTGTGGCAAGCGCGGAGTGTTTTGCCTATTCGGCGGCACACCTCCGGAAGGGGTGCCTTCCGATCCCGGCTCTTGTTGACTTGCGGCATATGGTCGCTGCGAACTCCTACAAGCCGGATCAGCTTCCGAATTGCAGTTCTGTCCCTGCATGGTGCGGCTACTTTGTTGCCGCGCTTGGGTCAATTGCTCTTCTTGGTCTTGCGCCAACCACTTGGTTCGCTCCTGAGTCAGGAGCTCCTGTTGCTTCGCCTGCGGAGAATCCGGGTTCACTTTGGGAAGCAGGTAGCCGTATTTTTGCAGCAGCCGCGTGGCCACCGAACGAAACTCAATGTCTGTTTCCAGCCGATCGAAGATTGCCGCATCGGTAAGGTCTGAGTCGCTGATCAATTGGCCGTGGTCGGTCGCGTCCTTCGCCACCCAGGCCTTCAATTCGACCATCAGGCCGGGATTCGTGTGAAGAACTGCCTCAATCTGCGCCGTTGAGGCCGCAACCCTGTTCATGTTTTCGTGCGCCAAGTCAGACGGAGGAGTCTGGGACGATTGTCGGTTTTGCGCATAGGTCATAGAACAAGCAACGACGAGCAGCACCGCAATCGGAAGGAACCACCAAAGTTTCTGCCGACACGATCCCGCACACGTCCTGCAGGCCGTGTTGAATCTCCGCAAAGTCATTTCTACCCCCCGACGAGCTCTGCCTTGCCCCGCAACGCGTTCAAAACACCTTCCTCCGATGTCTCGATTTGGTTCGTTCGGATGCTCACGGAGGTCCAGTAGAACGTTGAGCTGTTACGATCCGGCGCAATCGCGATGATTCTTAGGTTTGGATGATTCTGCAATATCGCGCTGCAGGAATCGGGAAGAAGCGCTGATTTCTTCTCGAGCGCAACAATCAGGAAATCCGGAGCAGTTTGCGAAACTGCCGCCTCAATCTCCGTTTCGTCCTGAATCTCCGCCACAATTTCTATGTCGGGCTGATCCGAAATTGTAGCCAGCACAAGTTCGCGCATAAGTCTGGGCCGATTAGCAACCAACACTCGGATATTCTTCACGACGCACCCCGCCCTGCGTTGAAGTATCCGCTCGTTCGCCGGAATGACAAGATTCAATTGGGTTTGGATTTAGGTACAGTCAGCGAGGGCGTCGGCAGTACTACGAAAGATTCACATTCAGATGGAGCGGCTCGATTAAGGGACTAAGAAAGTACCTGTGGCATGTAGTCCTTTGCGACACTCAAATGGCGGCTGCGGCAAGCTTCGGAGACACTTAAGCGATTCTCTGCCCCCACCTTATGAAGGATCCGATGGACGTGATTCTTGATCGTCTGTTCGGAAAGGTGAAGGTAGTTCGCAATTTCCTTGTTGGTTAGACCACGGTCAATCAAAGGAACGAGTTCTTGCTCGCGCCGGGTCAGTCCCAAATTCAACGTCATATAGCGTCGCGGTGACTCTGTGGCCTGTCGCGCGACAAGGTCAAAGAGGTACCTGCAGAGTCGCGGAGGGCACACGGCCTCGTCTTGCGCCACCGACCTAACCGCCCCTACCACATCCATGGCCGATGCTTCCTTGGGAACATACCCGGAAACACCATAGCGCACCGACTCAAGGAATAGCGTGCCATCATCCTCCATTCCAACGAGCAAAATCTTGACGCATCGGCCGGATGCTTTTTGCTGCGCCAAAGTGCCGGCTACAGAACGCAAGAAAGGCGCGGAATCAAGAAGCAAGATATCGGCATTCGATTCGAAGACCCCATCAAGCGCATCGGTACTCGGCTGCTGAGTAGCGATAACTTCGATATCGGGTTTCTTTGAAAAGATACGGGCAAGTGATTCTCGGAACAGCCTGTTGTCAGAAAAAATATACACCTTTGTCTTCGGATCCAATATCACTCCTTCGCGATAGCCGAAAAAAATAGCTTCAATTAATAGTTGGTTACGGTTAATACACTCATAGATAACCGAAATCAAGACCAAATTTCCCATTAAGTGACTTGTTCCTAACCGTTACTCCTGACCGTAACACCCCCGCTCGGCCTAACCGCTTGAACGGCGTTTTGAAATCCTGGACTTCCCAAAACGAAACCCGATACTCACAAACACATGTAACTTGCACATATATTGCTATTCTTCAATAATTTCACCGGTTCATACCACCGTGTCCTCTACTGCGTGGAACTGCGTGAGCAATTCAGTACAGCTTCTTTGGTTTATTTGTGTTCTACTGACTGCCGTGGCAAAACCCACACTTAGCAAGCCTCGGGTCCCTGCGCAGTACGCATGAAGGTCCACCTCATCAATCCGAGTCATGTTTCTTTTGGCACTGCGGTCATCACGCCCCGGTGGCTGTATGTGCTCGCCGCCGCTACGCCGGCTTCATTTGGCGACCCGATCGTTGTCGATGAGACGCTTAGTCCCGCTGATCCCGAGCGCATCCAATCCGGTGACGTCGTTGGTATAGGAATCCACACAGGGAACGCCCTCCGCGGCTACGAAATTGGCAAAATAGCGCGTGAACGCGGCGCCTACGTCGTCTTCGGAGGAATCCACGCCACTCTCTATTCCGAAGAAGCGCAGCGTCTGGGCGGCGCGCATGCCGTGGTCAAAGGCGACGGGGATGTAATCTGGGCGACTGTGCTACGGGACTGCGCAAACGGCGCGCCGAAATCCATTTATCTGGGCGGCCGCATTGAGGCTTCGAGTTTCGTGAAGGCCCGTTGGGACTTGGTTCCGCGCGATCAGTATATGTGGGCGTCGGTCCAAACCGTCCGCGGCTGCCCGAAGCACTGCTCGTTCTGTTCCGTGTGGCGGACGGACGGCCAACGCCCGCGCCAGCGTGCTTCGGACGCGGTGATTGAAGAAATCGTGCAGTTGCGCCGCCTCGGCTTTCGATTCATCGCGCTCGCCGACGATAATTTTTATCCCGTCACGCTCACTGATCTTAAGTTAGCTAAGCGTCAAGGCAACGCGCAACGCATCGCGGAACTCGAATCCATCCGCTCCGAGCGTTTTGAATTGATGGCGCGCCTGGCGCAGCTTCCCAAGGACATGGTCTTTTTTACGCAAATTACGATGGAAGCCGCCGAAGATTCCACTTATCTCGATGCCATGCGCAAAGCGCACATCAAGGGCGCGCTGGTGGGAGTCGAATCCGTCACGCCCGAAGGCCTGAAAGACGTCTACAAGGATTTCAATTGCGCGGGAGAAAATCTGGTCGAACGGTTGCAGACTTTTCGCAAACACGGCGTGCATGTGCTCGGCTCGTTCATTTTTGGTCTGCCGAGTGACCGCGCGAACACGTTTGAAGCGACCGTGGACGTGGCCCAGCGCGCCGGAGTCACGTTCGCGCAATTCGTCATGCTCACGCCCTTTCCCGGAACCATCGATTTTGCAAAATGGGAAAAGACCATGGAACTTGACCCCAAAAGCATCGGCGGCATTCCGCTGACTCGCCATTGGCTTATCCCCCAGGCGCTGCGTCCCAAGTTGTACTGTCCTCATCCCGCGATGTCCGCCGACGAAATTCGCCGGCGCACACAAGCGGTTTGGGACCGCTTCTACACGCTGAAATCCATTTGGAAGCGCTCGAACTTCATGACTTCATCGAAAGGCCGATTGGCTTTCGTCTTAATCTCAAAGCTTTACCGCCAGATGTATGCAAACACCGGAATCGCGACCGACAGCGCGCGAGTCGCGCGCTCAGCGCGTTGGGCCCGTTGGCTTGCCAAACCGTGCGTCTACCTTTTTTCGGCCAAGCCGATGCCCGATCTGGAAGTTCCTCAACGGGGTAGCGAGCCCGAACCTGTGCCCGCTGCTGTTGTCTGAACGAATCTCCGCGCGACACGTTAAATCCTGTATGAATTACTAAATTAAGAATGGTGGGTGTAAATTCCCTCGTTCAGGTGCGCGTGAACGCCGATCGGCGCGGCCCGCGCAGAATTCTTGCGGGAAGAAAAATAATGGCGCGGACAAGGTCAAGCGCGCCTGTTATCGCGATTCCCACCAGACGAAATGGCAGCAGGAGCAGCCACACAATCGGATACAGTACCAGCGCCAGAATCGCCAGCGGCCAGCACAGCACCAGCAGGATGCACCACAGAACAAGTGTCAGCATCGCAGTCTCTCCGACCTCGCTCTTAGATACGCACCAGCCGCTCGATTCGTTCCCTTCTCGTCGATTACAACGTCACATCGAGTGACAGGCTCTGAATCATCTTGTCCAGCACATCTTGCGCCTGACCGCGCCTGGTTTGGAAGTCTTGCGTCTCCTTCTGCAGCGTCTCCAAGCGCGTCTCCTGATCGGCCAACTGCTGCGTGTAACGCTGCGTCAGCGCGCGCTCCTCGGGACTCCCCTTGAGGGCCTTCAAGTTTTCGCGTATGCGCTCCTGGTCGTCATAAATTTTCTGCTTCTCATTGTTGCGACGGCCGATTTCGGCATCGAGCGCGGCGACGCGGTTCTTCTGCTCGACGATCTTTCGCAGCGCCGCCTCCACCTCAGCGTTGATGGATTTCTGCCTCAGGAACAGCGTAATTTGATCGTCCGTCACGTTCGAAATCTCGTAGCGCGTATCCAACGGTTCGCTTTCGCCCACTTCCAACTTGGACGTCTCCTTGGGCTTTACGCTGACCCGGAAGCGGTAAACGTTCGACGTGGTTTCCGCGGGCTTCGGCGTCTTTTCCGCCAACTTCCAACCCACTCGCAGAGGATGCTCGACGAGCACAGTGCGCGGCGTTGTATCATCGTCTCTTATCGTATAAGTGGTGCTCTGCTGCAATTCTCGCGTCATGCTCATCACGCCACGGAATATGCGCACGCGCGTCACGCGCTGTGGCCGGCTTTCGCTTTTCGCGTCCACTCGTACGCCCAAATCCGCGGCGTAGGAAACCAAACGCTTCTCGCCCGGCTTGATGGAATCCGTAAGACCCTCGCCCGCGAACGCTTCGTCTTCCAGAACCGTAAAGCTGCCTCCATCCAAGGTCAGCGGGCTCGAATTCGTCAGCCACAGCGCGCGCAAGGGCCGCTGCGAACCGAGTGAATTATTCCACAGCGATACTTTTTCTGCTGCGACGTGGACTTGCACAATCGGAACAAGCGCCGATTCGTTTTTGTGAATCGTCACGCGATCCTTCAGCTTGTACTCGAAAAGGTCTCCGAGATTCGACCCACTCGCCGCCGCCGACGCTTGATTGCGCAGCATCGCGAGCGCGTCGGCAGCCGGCGCCCCTGCAACAATTCCCCCGAGCACGCCGCCAGCGGAGCCGCCACCAATACCGTACTCTCGGCCGCGACCTATGCCCGCTCCACTTCCATTTCCAAGCTCGCGTCCCGAACCCGCGGCGCCGCGTTGCAACTTTGCATACATGTCCAGCCTTGAAAACTCCCCCGGTGCCGGTGCGGGTGGCGGGGCCGCCGTAACTTCAATAGTCTGCGCCGCGCTGCCAACTTGTAGCCTGGCGTCTTGCGTCTGCTCGCTCCCTCCTCCGAGCGACACGCCCTGTATCACGCTCGTCTGGAACCCATTGGCGTGGACTTGAAGGCGGTAGTTCCCCGCGGGCAAGTCATCGAACTCGTATTTTCCCTCATCGTCTGTCGTAGTGTTGTTTACAGCGCCGGTCTCTGTATTCATAATCTGCACCTGCGCGTTGGGTATCACCGCGCCGCTTGCATCAGTTACCACGCCAGACAATCCTCCCGCACCGCCAAGCATCGCGCTTTCGTGCGTCTGCGGAGTCAACTCCGCGGTCTGCGGCAGCGGCACCACCGGACGCCGCGCGTAATACGGCTGCGACAGTTGTTGAATAAAAGATTGCGGCGCTCCCGCGACCAACGACAACTCAACATTGTCCCAATCCTCGCCCGTCGTGTTATCGACAATGGCCCAGCCTTGCAGCAACGGCTTATCATCCGCCTTCGACGGCAGCACAATCCGGTACGTCGTCTTCCAAATGGGCACTTCGCTGACGTAGCTGACGTATAGCTGCCGCGCACCCGAGCCTGCCGCCGAAATCGTCATGCGCCGCAAATCCTGTTGGTGCGTTGACGCCAGCAAAGAAAGATAGCGCCCCACTTCCCGATTCACATCCGAATCGGCCACGCGCACGCTCACGGCCGGCGTCACCTCCACCGTGCGCACTTCGCCGCCGTCGCTCACCAGAGTGGCCACCTCCACCTGCTGCGTTGTGCCAGCGTTAAAACGCGACTTTGTCTCGACACTCAATAATCGCCCCGTGATCGCGGTCGTTCCATTCCGAATCTCCAAACGCGTTCCGCGCAACGCCGCAAGGAATCTCGCAAGATCCGTGTCTTGCCCCAAGGGCAACCCGATCGTGCCCAGGCGCTGGCTGAATGGCGCTTCCGAGTCATAGTCAATCCCTGTTATGCGGCCGCCGTTCAAGTCGAGCACCGTCAGCGACTGCAAAACGTCATTCAGTTGGCCGCTCGTAAAATCGATTCGCATGTTTTGGTCGCCATGAACTTCGCCCACGTGCTCGAAATACCCCACGCCGCCCTTATAAAGGACCACGCGCCGCACCGGCAGCTTGGCTGCGGCTGTTTCTTCAGTCGCCGCCGGAGGATTTTCAGTCGCTTGCCGAGACTTCGCAGTTGTGGGCGCAGCCACAACGTGACTGGCTGGTTGCTTCGCGCGCTTACTTTGGCCCGGATTCGCCGCCGCCGCTTGCATTCCCGCCAGCACTGCACAACAGAGCCACAGCATGGATGCGCGCATTTGCCCTCCGCTCGATGCCTTAGCAGCAAAATCACAAACTTGAAAATGCGAATAGAATAGTTGCCGGATTCGCCCGCCCTCTGCCCACAAACAAAGCGCGGCGCAACTATAGACTCAGACACCTGAGCCAGTCCAAATGTTGCATTAGGTCCTTGCGGGATAGGTTACGGTACGGAACGCGTTTCGTCAGCGTGACGGAGAAGATGAAGGACGCCCATGCGGAGCCGGATCGGCGAATTCCACGCCCCAGAAATGCGGCGCCGGCGATAAAAACTCCAGCCCGACGCGCTGTCCCTTGTCGGAAGTGTCGCCCAGATATACCACGCGGCACTCCTGTTCTTCGTCGCTGGCCGGATTTGTCATTTGCAGTTGCGCGCCCATTTCCACCGATTCGTTCAGATAGAGAAGGCCGCCGTGCGCGTTGACCACAATCGTCTGGCATCCCTCGCGGAATTTGTTGCCGTCGCTATTCAGGCCGCGAATCTTTACCGGAATGCGCGTAAACATCCGTGAACTTCGCCGCCGGTTATCGGCATCGTTTGAAGGCATCGTACGATTATCGTGCATCAACGCCTCCATCGAGTCAACTGAATCAACGCTGAGCTTTCCGCTTGCTGCAACCCTCTTCGCTTCGTACAATGCCCCTTCTCGCCCGGCACGAGCACAGCGTCAACAATGAAATTGCGGGCGGCTCAGGATCAAAATGGTTCCAGGAGCCCATGGATGAATTTTCTCGATTACATCGAGAGCCGTCGCGAACTCAATCTGAATGAACTGAAGGATTTTCTCCGCATTCCCAGCGTCAGTACAAAGAGCGAGCACAAAGCCGATATTGACCGCGCGGCTCAATGGGTCGCCGACCGCCTGCGCGGAGCCGGTTTCCCAAAAGTGGATATCGTTCCCACAAGAATGCATCCCCTCGTTGTCGCTGAATCTCTCGAAGCGCCCGGCAAGTCCACGATTCTTTTTTATGGCCACTATGACGTGCAGCCGGCCGAGCCGCTCGATCTCTGGACTTCCCCGCCTTTTGACCCCACGGTTCGCGGAGGAAATCTTTACGGTCGCGGCACGGCTGACGACAAAGGGCAAGTGCATATCCATTTGAAGGCTCTCGAAGCGTTGCAAAAATCCGAAGGCAAGTTGCCTCTGAATGTAAAGGTGATTATCGAGGGCGAAGAGGAAGTCGGCAGCGTCAATCTCTGGGATTTCGTCACCAATAATAAAGACCGTTTGAAAGCCGACGCCCTCGTCGTTTCCGACACTTCGATGCTCGCCCGTGGCGTTCCTTCGATCACCTACGGCCTGCGCGGCTTGAATTATTACCAGATCGAAATCACCGGCCCTTCGCAGGACCTCCACTCAGGTGCCTTCGGAGGCGCCGTGCCCAATCCGATCACCGTCCTTGCCGAATTGATTGCCAAATTGCACGACAAAAAATTCCGCGTCACCGTTCCGGGCTTCTACGACGATGTCGCCGTTCTTTCGACAAAAGAACGCAAAGCCCTGAACTCTCTTCCCTGGAAAGAATCCGAATTTCGCAAGACGGTCGGTGCGGCCGGCCTTTCTGGTGAAAAGGGTTTTACGAACGTCGAGCGCCTCTGGTGCCGCCCGACTCTCGAGCTGAATGGAATCTGGGGCGGCTACATGGGCGAAGGCTCGAAAACCGTGATTCCTTCAAAAGCCTTCGCGAAAATCTCCACGCGCCTGGTGCCGAATCAGAATCCCGCGAAAATCGCCAAACAGGTCGAGCGCCACATCCGCAAGCTTTTGCCAAAGACAGTCCATTGTAAATTTGAAGTTCTGAGCATGGGTAAGCCGTGGGTCGCTTCCTACACCCATCCGATTTTTCAGACAGCAATCCACGGGCTGGAAAAGGGCTTCGGTAAAAAGGCTGTCTTCATCCGTGAAGGCGGCTCGATTCCGTTTGTCACGCAGATGCACGACACCTTCAAAGTGCCCTGCGTCCTCCTCGGTTTCGGTCTGCCTGACGAAAATGCGCACGCGCCCGATGAACACATTTCCCTCGAAAATTATTTCGGCGGCATAAAATCCGTCGCCTCCTTTTATTCCGCGCTCGCGTCGCTCTGAACTCTCTGTACGCGGCGGCAAAAAACGCGATTTTCGGCGGATTTCATTGCATTTTTACTTGCGTTAACCCGGTGCTGCGGCTATAGTGCCCCCGGCCTCCCAGCGACACCAACAACGGGAAAATGAAAATACTTCTATAGAGGAGATAGCAACACGATGGCAAATCCGATGAGCAAGTCCAAAATCATCGCGCACATGGCCGACAAGGTCAGCACGAAAGACAAGCCGGTTTCCAAGAAGCAAGTGGCTTCGTTTTTCGACGAGCTCTTTAATCTCGCGGTGAAAGAATGCAAGAGCGCAGGCAAGTTCGTCATCCCAGGAATCGGACGTGCGGTCAAGGCGCATCGCAAAGCGCGCATGGGCCGCAATCCTGCGACCGGTGAACCGATTAAGATCAAGGCCAAGACGGTGGTTCGCCTTCGCGCCGCCAAGGCGTTCAAGGACGCAGCACTCAAGTAACGCGCGATCGTTCAGAGTTTCGCGACGAGACCCCGGCGACTCTTGGCTCTCCGCCAAGCTTGCGCGCTGGGGTCCTCGCTGTTTTTTCTCCGGAGCTGTCCGCGTGCGACGTATCACTTCTCCACTGGAATAGCCTTCATGGAATCGCCTAGTTCTCGCCCGTATTCCGGCCTGCGTACCGACCTCTACGAACTCACCATGGCGGCTGGCTACTTTCAGTCTCGCTTTGACGCGCGCGCTACATTCGAGTTGTTCGTGCGCGACCTTCCCCCAGAGCGCAATTTCCTGGTCGCCGCCGGTCTCGATCAGGCGCTGAAGTTTATTGAGAACGTCCGCTTCGCTGCGGCAGAAATTGCATATTTGCGGCGTCTCCCAATTTTTCGACACGTTCGCGGTCGATTCTTCGACTATCTTGCGCGTTTCCGTTTTACTGGAGACGTGTGGGCCATTCCCGAAGGCTCGCTCGTCTTCGCGGGCGAACCGCTTCTTCGCGTAACGGCGCCCATCATCGAAGCCCAGATTCTTGAAACGAGTCTTTTGTCCGCGATAAATTTTCAAACCATGGTCGCGAGCCGCGCCGCCCGCTTGACGCTCGCAGCCAAAGGCAAGCCCGTTGTCGAATTCGGCGCTCGCCGCGCCCACGGGAGCGATGCTGCAATTTTGGCAGCGCGCGCCAGTTGGATTGCCGGGTGCGAGGGCACGTCCAATGTCATTGCCGGCAAGCTTTTTGACATCCCCACATATGGCACACAGGCGCATTCCTGGATCATGGCCTACGAAGATGAGTCGCAAGCCTTCGACCGCTTCCTCGATGTCTTCCCGGAACAGGCCACTCTGCTTCTCGACACCTACAACGTCCGCGCCGCGCTCCGCAAAATCATCGCGCGAGGCCGCAAGCCCGCCGGGGTGCGGCTCGACAGCGGCGATCTCGCAGCCGACAGCCGCTGGGTTCGCGCGCAGTTAGACCGTGCCGGGTGGCGCGATGTCCAGGTTTTTGCTTCCGGGGATCTTGACGAGAAAAGAATTTCTTCGCTTCTTCGCCGCGGCGCAAAAATCGACGCCTTTGGAGTTGGCAGCGCCCTCGTCGCGCCCACTGACACGCGCAACC
Source organism: Candidatus Acidiferrales bacterium (assembly GCA_035943235.1). Taxonomy (GTDB): domain Bacteria; phylum Acidobacteriota; class Terriglobia; order Acidiferrales; family UBA7541; genus DAHUXN01. The sequence goes on along the minus strand of DASZCH010000220.1, from coordinate 37,692 downwards.
TCAGCATGATTTACAAATTGGTTGAGTTCGAACGCGATGGCAAAGTGCGCGAAGCGGCGAAGCTCAGCGAATCGAAATCCACCTACCCTGCCGCAAAACAGGTATTTCGTTTCGCGAATCGCGCCGGGAAATGGCGAAAAGACTTAATCGCTCTCGCGAGCGAATCTCCAAACGGCGGCGCGCCACTGCTCATCCCCGTAATGCGTGACGGCAAGCGTATCGCTCCCCCCGAGCCTCTCGCGACCGCGCGTTCGCGCTGCATCGAAAGTCTGGAACAACTTCCCGCGCGTCTCCTTTCCATCCAACACGCAGCGCCTTATCCAGTCCGCTACAGCAGGCCCTTGAAAAATCTTCTCCAAAAAGTCCGCCGCCGCATTCGACGCCGTTCATAGTTTCGCTGAATTATTCCGTCGTTCACGGTTCGCTTGTCGCCCGCCGACGCGCTAAAATCGAAACTCGGAGGCCATATAAGATTGTCTCAGGCTGACAAGAGCCCCGTGGTTTTCTGGGAGGTCGATACCCAGGCTGATTTCATGCTGCCCGGCGGGAAACTCTACGTCCCCGGCGCGGAGAAACGCATTGCGAATATGCAGCGCCTGGTCGACATCGCACGCGCTCATAAAGTTTTCCTCATCTCAAGTACCGACCAGCACGCTCTGAACGATCCCGAGTTCGCGCGCTTCCCTCCCCATTGCGTCAAGGGAACGAGCGGTGCCGAAATCCTTCCTGAACTAAAAGCTTCCAAAATTATATTCATTCCGAACGACACGAATTCCTCGGTTCCGCACAATCTCGACGAAATTCAGCAGGTCGTTCTCGAAAAGCAAACACTCGATGTATTCGATAATCCGAATACGGAGAAGATACTCAAGCAGTTTCCATCCAATGAAGAATTCGTGGTTTTCGGAGTGGTTACGGAATTTTGCGTGCGCCTCGCGGCAAAGGGTTTGCTCGACCGCGGCCGTCGCGTCGCCATCGTCACCGATGCAATTGAAGCGCTCGACGCAAATGAAGGTCGGCGCACCCTCGACGAACTCACCAGCCGCGGGGCTCGTCTCATTACCACTGACGAAGCTCTGGCCCTCGCCAAATAGCCCACGCGCTCGGCTAATCTTAATTTAGCAACCAGCTCGTCTGGACACCTTCCGAACTACAACGTCTTTATATACGCGATCAAATCCCGAATCTGCGCGGCCTTCAACGAATCTCGATATCCCGGCATATCTTTTCCGCCGCGCTCGATCACCCGTCGCAGGCTTTCGTCGTCAGCTTTCATTCCATTGCGAAACTTTTCACGCTTCAGCAACCCGGCAAGCCCCGGCCCGATTTTCTTCTCCGCGCTCGCGCTGAAATGGCAAATCTCGCATTTCTGCCCGTAGATTTGCTTCCCCTTCGTAGCGTCCGCGGCTTCGGAAGTCTTCCTCGCCCTTTGGGCTGCACCTTGCGCGGTCGAAACGCCAATCACCGCGACGAAGATCAGCATTGCTAAATAATTCTTCATCCGCTTGCGCAGGAAAATCGAGTTCAGACCGGTCAAATTCATTTCGTCAGAATGGCGGCACTATCCTTTGGCGTTACGCTTCGATCGTAAATCCACAGCGCCAGCGCAGTCACCAGACCAACCCCCGTCATCGCCCACCATGCACGCTCCGGATGATGCGCGATTTCGCCGAAGTGATGTAGAAAGTGCCCCATCAGCCATCCACCAACCAGCGACCCGACGCCGATAGGCACGAAGGCAAATCCCATATAAGTTCCCTGTTGTCCCGGTGGGGCCAACCGGGAAACATATTCGTAGTATCGCGGCGAAAGAGTCATTTCTCCTAGCGCCACGACAAACAGCGCGGCCACGGCCCCAAAAATCGTCGGACGAAAAGCCACAATCAGCCACGCAAGCGACGTGATCACCGTGCCAATTGTAATGGCGCGGAATGAGCGCATCTTGCGCGTTAGATAACTGATGATGATTTGAAGACAGATCACCGACGCGGCGTCGGTCACGAGGATCAGCTCCACATTGGCGTGCGGATTGATGTAGCCGGTGATGTACAACGGCAATCCGATATACACCTGCCAGTAGACGATCCAGTAGCCGGAAAAAATAGTCAGGAACAGCATGAATTTTGGGTTTGCCAGAACGGTCCCCAAATTCCGCACTGTTTGCGCCACGCTGCGGTTTTGTTCGTCACTGGAACTCCGCGGTTCCTTGAAAAATAGCAGCACCACAAAAAACATCACTAGAACGGAGAGCGCGGCGATGCGGAATACGCTTTGCACGCCGACGTGCCGGTGCGCCACGGAGGCCACTAGTGGGCCGGCCGCTCCGCCCACATTTACCAGTGTGTAGTAAATCGAATAACCGATCGACCGCACGTTCTCTTTCGAAGTTCGCGCCGTCGTGCCCACCACTGCGGGCTTCACCATGGAAATTCCCAGAGCGGGCAACATCAATATAACGAGGACCATCCAGAAGAGCGGCATGGCGTGGCGAACCGGACCCATCCACGATGAGCCGATGGAACCGAGCAGAAAATAGGAACACGTGAGAATGAGGTAGGCCGCGGACAGTGCGCGCCGGAAACCGAGCCGGTCCGCCACGGCTCCGCCAATGATTGCCAGAAACCAAACCAGTCCGCCGAAGATTCCGGAGAGACTCGCCGTTTGTTCCGTGGGAAATCCGAGGCTCGAGTGCAAGTAGTTCGCCAGCGACGCGAACGCCGCGTAGTAGGCGAGCCGTTCGAACATTTCGGTGACGTTCGCCACCCAGAACGCGGGCGCAAATCCCTCGCGAATTTCTTTGACGCGCTCGCTGAATCCCACATCCGCTCCCAGAACGCCGTGCAAGCCGCGTGCATCCGCGCCGTCGGGCCAAGCTTGCCGCGCGCGATTGTAGCGAAACTCCCGCGAAATCCGCATTTCTTTTTCGGCAGCTCGTCAAAGTGAAACGACTTTCGCTTGCGGGCTTCGTGCGGCTGGACTACTGCTTAAGTGTGGGTCAATATACTCAGGCCGCGATGAGGACGGTGCCCGCCATGGCTGAATCGCCCGAACTGAATCGAATTGCCAGTGAGCTCAACGATCACCGCAAGGCGAATCTTGCGGACTCAGCGGCCACGGTGCGCCTGGACCGCTGGCTCGCCGCTCTTGTCGAGCAGGGCGGAAGCGATCTTCTGCTCGTCCCCAACGCTCCACCGTGCCTGCGCTTCGAAGGCCATGTGCGGAAGCTCGAACCGGGCGCGCTCGACGGCGCAGAGATCGAAGCCGCCGTGCTTCCCGCACTGTCCTCTCACGCGTTGCGTCTTTATCGCGAGACTCAGATCGCGGACTCCTCCTATCGCGTGGCTGGCCTCGGGCGCTTCCGCATCAATCTCCACCGCGAAAGAGGCTGCGCCGCCGCTGCGGTTCGAGCCTTGCCCTCAAAAGTTCCCGCGCTCAGCGAGTTGCATCTTCCCCCGTCCGTCGAAGGTTTGGCTCGCTTGCCACGCGGTCTTGTGCTCATCGGAGGACCCGCTGGCTCGGGCAAGACGACCACGCTATCGGCGCTCGTCAACCAAATCAATCAAAACGAATCACGCCACATCGTCACCATCGAAGACCCCATTGAATATGAGCACGCGCACATTTGCAGTATCGTCGAGCAAGTGGAAATCGGCACGGACGCGCCCGATTTTCCGACAGCCTTGCGCGCGGCCTTGCGGCAAGCGCCTGACGTTCTCGTCGTCGGCGAAATGCGCGATCCTGAAACCATGCGCATCGCCGTCGCCGCCGCGGAGACCGGCCATCTGGTACTTTCCACTTTGCATACAACGGACGTGGCTTCAACGATCTCGCGCATCTCCGATTCATTTCCAGCCGAGCGCCAAAATACCATTCGCCAGGAATTGGCAATGGCTCTCGCCGCGGTGCTCACGCAAATACTCTTGCCCATCAAGAATGGTGGCCAAATGCCCGCCGCCGAGCTCTTGATGCTTGGATACGGCGCTCGCCAGCACATTCGGCACAATGCTCTCCAATATCTGCGTCAGGAAATAACCCTCACCAAGAAAAAAGGTTCGCTCTGCCTGGAAGAGTCGCTCGCGCAGCTTGTTACGCAGGGTCACATCACCCGAGAAGACGCCGCCCTCCGGGCTTTTCATCCCGAAGAACTCGACAGCCTGCTGAAATCCGAAGTCCGCGGCCAATCGGCCTGAGCTGCTCCGCGCTTTTGCGCTCGCCGAGGCGTGTGCTAACATCGCTGGTTTGACGAAGCACTTCCATCCCGCGCGTAATCACTACCGTCGAAGGCGAACTCTACAATGAAAGCCCTGCGCAAGATGCGCCCGGAGCAAGGCGCGCAACTCGAATCCGTTTCCATTCCCGCATTTGGCCCCTCCGACGTTCTTATCCGCGTACGCGCCGCTTCGATCTGCGGCACGGACCTCCACATTTATCACTGGGACAAATGGTCCGCCTCGCGTATTCGCCCGCCTATGACGTTTGGCCACGAATTTTGCGGCACCGTTGAGAAAGTCGGCGGCGAAGTGGATTCGCTCAAACCCGGCGACTTCGTCAGCGCGGAAATGCATGTCAACTGCGGCCATTGCCGCGCCTGTCGCGCAGGCCAGCCGCACCTTTGCCGCAACGTCAAAATCATCGGCATCGACGCCGACGGCTGCTTCGCCGAATTTGTGCGCGTTCCCGCGCGCAACGTCTGGAAAATTGATCCGGCCATCCCCGAGCATTACGCGGCGATTCTCGATCCTCTCGGCAACGCGGTCCACACCGTCCTCGCCGGAGAAATCGCCGGACAAACTGTCGCTGTCACCGGCTGCGGTCCCATCGGCCTGATGTCCATCGCCGTCGCCCGCGCCTGCGGCTCGTCCACGATTTTTGCCACCGAAATAAACGCGCATCGCCGCGCGTTGGCAAAACAAATGGGCGCCGACGCCGTATTCGATCCAAAGGAGAGCGATCCTGTCGCGCGCGTCCGCGAAGCCACCGACGGCGACGGCGTCGACGTGCTTCTCGAAATGAGCGGAAATCCCGCCGGCATCCGCCAGGGCTTTGCAATGTTGCGTCAGGGAGGCCGCGCTTCGCTCCTTGGAATTCCCAGCGAGCCTGTGACTCTTGATCTGGTCAACGATGTGATTTTCAAAGGCGCGGTCGTACAGGGAATTTACGGCCGCAAAATGTTCGAGACCTGGGAGCAAATGACTTCGCTTCTCAAAGCCGGGCGTCTGAATCTCGAGCCGCTGTTCAACGAGCGCCTGCCGCTCGACCGTTTCGCCGAAGCCTTCGCCCTCCTAGAATCCGGCAAAGCCGGCAAAATCCTGTTCTACCCCAACGGCGCCGCAAAATAATTTTGCATGGTCGTACTGGCCTGCTCCCTGTCCTATAATGTTTCTTGCGCTGCCCAGCTCTCTTTCTCTCATAGGAGGAATCATGGCCACACCGTCGCCGCTGATGTCGACTCGCCCGCAAACGCAATATCTTCATGACGCGCTCGAAGATTTGAAAGCGAAGCATCAATATATTCAGCTCCGCATCCTCGAAGGCGAGCAAAAGCCCATCGCCACAATCGACGGCAAGGAAGTCATCAACCTTAGCTCGAACAATTATCTCGGCCTTACGACGCATCCAAAGCTTCGCCGCGCTGCCATTGACGCCATCCGCAAATATGGAGTCGGCTCCGGCGCCGTCCGCACCATTGTCGGCACCATGAAAATTCACATGGATCTCGAAGAGCAGATCGCGCGTTTCAAAGGCACAGAAGCCTGCGTGGTTTTTCAGTCCGGCTTCACTGCCAACGCCGGAACTGTCTCCGCAATCCTCGGCAAAGAAGACCTGATCATCTCCGATGAGCTGAACCATGCCTCCATCATCGACGGCTGCCGCCTCTCCCGCGCCACAATCAAAGTTTTCAAGCACAAAGACATCGCGGACTGCGAGCGCATCCTCCAGGAAACAAAAGACTGGAACGGCCACAAGCTGCTCGTCACCGACGGTGTTTTTTCCATGGAGGGCGACATCGCGCCGCTTCCCCAACTTTGCGACCTCGCCGACAAATACAATTGCATGATGATGGTCGATGACGCGCATTCCTCCGGCGTCCTCGGCCGCAATGGACGCGGCACCGTCGACCATCTCGGGTGCCATGGACGAGTCGACATTCAAGTCGGCACGCTCAGCAAGGCCATCGGCTCAATTGGCGGCTACGTTTGCGGCTCGCGCGACCTCATCGATTTTCTCTATCATCGCGGCCGCCCGTTCTTGTTTTCGACGTCGCATCCGCCTTCCGTCACCGCCACATGCCAGGCCGCCTTCGAGCTTCTCGATTCCGACGCGGGCGAAAAACTCATCAAGCGCCTCTGGAGCAACACGAAATTCTTCAAGCGGCGACTGAAGAAGCTCGGCTTCAAAACAGGCAAGAGCGAAACGCCCATCACGCCGATCATGGTCGGCGAAACGGACAAAGCCTTCGAATTCTCTCGCGAGCTTTTCCAGGAAGGATTGCTGGCCATGGCCATCGGTTATCCGACTGTTCCGCAAGGCACCGCGCGTCTGCGGACAATTGTCACCGCCACGCACAAACGCGCCGATCTCGAACGCGCCGCCGAAATCCTGGAGCGCGTCGGCAAAAAACTAGCCGTTATCTGACGCGGCGCCCGCCCAGCCCGCATTCAGAAAATTCGAAGATGTTTGCGATGAGCGACGAAACGAACAACAAGACCAGGCCGCCCAAGAAAATCGAGCCGGCGCGTCCTTCGCAGTCTGATGAAACAAAAAACGGCGAGACCGACAACGTCGACGAAGCCTCGCGCGAATCCTTCCCTGCGAGCGATCCGCCGGCCTGGACGGTAAGGCCGCGGAAGCGCGATCAGAAGAAGTCATAAGCGCGGGTAAGCCGCGCCTCTGCCTAGGCCCGCGAAAAATTTGCTGGCGGAGGGGCTAGCCACGAGCAGGTACATTTTTCCGAAACTGTTACATTTCCAGCCGGCAACGCCCTCGCCAAATGCGCGTCCATCTCCTATATATCGCTCTAAATAAACGACCTAGCCTTTCGGAAGGGAAATTGCGGATGATACGCTGAGTAAGTGAGGCGAAGTGTGACTCTCCGCTCGCACCGCCTCTCAGATATCTGTCAATCTCCCAGGAGGGTCAACATGAATAGACTTGGTTTCTCATTTCTAGCTGTCGCAGCTCTGGCATTCACATCTGCCGCACAGTCCGCGAATCAGCAGTACCGCTCGAGTCCGCAACAGGCTCAATCGCGTCCGGCGCAGCAGACGAAATCTCCATCCTCAAGCAGCAGCACGCAAAGCGGTACGCAGGCCGGAGCTTCAGCCTCCGCGTCGAATTCCACGTCCGCGTCGGCCAACGCAGGATCGTCTTCCGCGAATCTCTCATCAGGGACCACAATCAACACGGAACTGCTAACCACGGTTGACGCGCACAAATGCCGTCCGGGCCAGCGCGTTGAGGCAAGAACCACGCAAGACGTGAAACAGGACGGCCACGTAGTTCTGCGGAAAGGAACGAAACTGGTGGGCCATGTGACCGAAGCGCAAGCCAAAACAAAGGAAAACTCCGAGTCTTCTGTCGGTATCGTGTTTGACCAGGCCGTCATGAAGAAAGGCCAGGAAATTCCATTCCACGCCACGATTCAAGCGTTGGCCGCTGCGCAGGCCAATTCAGCCGCCTCGCTTGACAACGACATGATGCAGCCTGCGGCCCCGCCAATGTCGTCCGGCGGTGGCGCGATGGGCGGCGGCGCAATGGGCAGCGGCGCGGTAGGTGCGGCAGGATCGGCCGTCGGTTCAGCAGCAGGCTCAACACGCAGCATGGCTGGAACCGTGCCTCAGACTGCCAGCGGCACGCTCGGCACCGCTTCAACCACTGCCGCTTCAGCCGGAGGCAATCTCCGCGGCTTGAACGCGGCGGGCCAGTTGACGTCAGCCAGCACCGGTGTCATTGGCATGAATGATCTGAATCTCACGTCCGCAGCCGCCAACTCCACGGAGGGCTCGGTCATCACATCCGCGAAACGCAACGTGCATCTGTCCAGCGGAACGCAGATGCTCTTGCGCGTAAACGGCAACTAGCTGCGCATTCTCCACGGGCCGTGCGAAGCTGTCATTCCGCACGGCCTTTTTTTTCACCCCTGCGTGTCGTTAAGAGTCAAATCGGTTCTGCTTCAATCGCCTTTGTTGACTCTTTATCTATCGCTGCCGCACTTCGGTACTATCGAAAAACGCCATATCCCGCCACAATCGTGGGTATCAACCCTGTTCTTCTTTTCTGGAGCAGGAAGAGGATGGAACAATCCATGCAGAAACCACGAGGCTTGGGAATTCTCCCGTTCTCGCTTTGCCTTTTGATCTGGGCCGCCGGATGCAGCCACGCGATCTTCCCCACTCAAGGCGGTGGCGGTGGTGGCGGCGGCACGAAAGCTCCGGTGATTCTTACTTTCCACGACAGCACGACCGCGCCCGCCGGCATTTCAGTCACTTCGTTTGAGGCCACAGTCACAGGCGCGCTGCTGCAACCCGGCAGCGTCTCGATCTTGTCCGCGCCACAAACAATTGAACTGACCCAACTCCAGGCGAACTCCGCCTTTCTTTCGACAACGCAAGTCGCGACAGGAAGCTACACCAGTCTCGTGATCACGTACGCGAACCCCAAGTACACATTCCTGAACGACTCCGGAGTGCAAGTTACGGCCAATGGTCAGACCTGCGCGGCGGGAGCTTCCTGCGTCGTCACGCCCACCATTACCGGCGCGTCCACCGTCACTCTTTCCGGCGCTGCTCCCTTTCCAATCGTCACCACCACCAATCAAACGACGTTGCTCGCGGTTGACCTCGATCTGAACAGCACCATTCAATCCGACTTCAGCGTCAGTTTTACCAACTCGACTTCCGTCGCGGCAGTTCAAAGTACCGGCGCAACAGGCACCACGGTCGGCAACTTCGCCGTCACCGGCGCTGTTACGTCGGTCGGCTCGAACCAATTTAGTCTTGCCAGCTCAACCGGACAGACGCTCACCGTGGCTGTCAGCAGCTCTACGGCATTTCAATTTCAGCGCGCTAACTGCACCGCCAACGATTTCACCTGCCTCGCGGTCGGGCAAATACTCAACGTGGATATGAGTAATCTCACAACCACGGGAGCTCTACAAGCCACGGAAGTCGATTTCGACGACGCCGCCAGCACCCAACAGGTGACCGGCACCATTGTCTCGTTCAATGCCACGCCGCCGACCAGTTTCCAGATGATCATGCACAATGCCGTCCCGTCGATTTCGGGTCTCTCTGTCGGCACTCCGGTCACCGTGAACATTGCCAACACGGCCACATTCGCAATTAACAATGGCTCTTTGCCTTTGCCTGTCGGCGAAACGTTCGCTACGAGTTCCGATCTTCTTGTTGGTCAGGAAGTCGAAGCGCGCATCTCCGGCACATTCACGCCTGGTCCGCCGCCTTCGTTTACCACGGACCGCATTGCTCTCGAGCCCACGCAGCTCACTGCGACCGTCGCGTCCGTCAGCCCAAGTACGTCAATATTGACTCTCAATCAGCTTCCGGTGATCTTTGTGGATAATCCGATTGGCTCCGTCAGTCAAATCCAGGTAACAACCGTCTCTCCTGGTACGTTGTTCCTGAATCTGTCTCCCGCAAGTCTCAGCGGTGTAACCGCCGGACAAACTGTCTCCGTGGGCGGTTTCTTGTTTAATACAATCAGCACATCAGGCTCGCCGACAATCGTTGCGGACGCGGTAGTCGGTCCGTAAAATCCTTGTATCTCGCGAATCAAAACAAAAAAAGGCCGGGATTTTTTCTCCCGGCCTTTCTCATTTCATTCGCAAAATTCTAAAGCAAAATCTACGCGGCCACCGGCGCGGCCATCGCTGATGTGTGCCGGAGAAACCGGTAGATGGCGATCGCGATGGCTCCCAATCCCCACCACAGCGCCACCAGCTTCACTATTAAACCCACGTGATACGGCAGCAGTTCGAGACCGTGCAAAATCACAAGTCCCAGCGCCAACCGTCCGAGCAGCGCACCCGTTCCCTCGCCCTTGCCCAGCAATGCGCCACCGATCCACGTGCCCACGAACGTCTGCGACGCGTAAAGCGCAATCGCATACATCAGAATCGTCGCAATTCCTACGCCCAGCCCGACCATTGTTATGCACACAATGACCGCGATAATCGGCGTCGCAATCATCGCCACGATTCCGAAGCCCAGCGAAGGCAGAAATTTCCTGCTCGCCCGCAGACCTTCGGCGAAAAATCCCGGCAAAAGCAAAATGAGGACCAGACCAAATACAAACGCCGCCCCCCATAGCAATGCGCGATGCCACCAGTAGCGTCCGGAAGAATAATCGGGCCCTTCTTTTAGTCGCGTGAACACCAGCGGGCTGGCCAGCTTGGCCCCTGAGTCCACGATTGCTTTGTTGCGGCCTGAATACGTCGTCGAGCCCGCCATTTCCGCTTCAGATCCTATCTGCAGATCCGAACTGCGAAGCTTGGCATTGCCGCCCACGGGGCCATCAATCTCCAAATCTCTGGTTCTTGCCGTCAGGTCCCGGCCAATTCGCCCGTTTAGTCGGCCCTCCGCACCCTGAAAAGTAACGCTGCCGTCCACCTGCCCTTTCGAGTTCAGTTCAATTTCTCCGACCATCGCCAGCAGATTCTTCATCACTTTGCCGTTAATGATTATGTACTGGCTCCAGTCCCTCACATTGCCATCCACCTGCCCATTGACCTGTGATCTCCCGCAAAAAGTGAAAACGTCGCCCGTAACATGCCCGTTGATTTCAGCATCTCTGCTCCAGATGAATACGTCCCCATTCACCGTTCCATCAATGCGAATGTAATCTCCGGCCACGAACAAATCCGTGTTCAGCGTTTGCCCTGCCGCGAGCGTGTAGTTCGGATTCCCGTGCTTCAGTTCTCCCGCATGCGCCGCGGGCGCGGCCAGCAACAGAAGAACCACCAGCAGCGGTGCGATTCCCGCCAGCACCACTCCCACCGTCACGCCGCGGCGCCAGAACCGCTGCAGCAGGGCGAGCACGAGAATCGAAAATGCCGCCACCGTGAAAAATTCCACAAAGCTCAGCACGCTCGACCATCCCTTCCAAAATGCGCCGCTGAAAAAGAGCATCGTCATCAAATTCCCTCCGCTGAATCCAGCTTGATTGAGCTGCTGCTGAAAAGGTTCCACCACGCCGTTCCATACCGTATAAATCCCCGCGGCCGCCATTCCGAGCGCGGTGACCCAGCCCCACGAGATATTGGAATGTCTTGCAGGCACGGCGAAGCGCGCGGGCACGGCGTCCTTTTCCTGCAAACTTGTTTCGAGCCAGCGCGTTTCGTTTTTCAGGGACGTCAGGAGCGCGGCGCACTCCGCGCATTGCCCTGTATGAGCCATGACTTCGGCCGCTTGCGCACGTTCCAACTGGCCGTCCAAATACAAGAAAGCCGTCATCTCGTCGAAGTGGTTCATTGCTTGCTCCCGGCCGCCGAAGCCCGCAGCCCCGGCGCGCTTTGTTCGAGCGTCCGGCGCAATTGATGGCGCGCGCGCAGCAACAGCACGCCCACAAACGGGCGCCGCACACCCAGGGTCTCCGCGATTTCGTCGTAACTCATATCCGAGTAGTACCTCAGCGTCAGCGCCATCCGCGTCCGGCTCGGCAACTTCTCGAGCGCCTTCCGTACCTGCTCTCGCGAATGCTGTTCGAGCAATCGCTCAAGTTGACCCGGGTCGGGATGCTCCAGCGGCATGCTCTCGACGTCGCCCGTTTCCAAATCCTGCCGCACGCGACGCCGCCGCAATATATCCCAGCAGTGATTCGCCGCCACGCGATAAAGCCATGCATTGAAGGGCCGCGAAGAATCGTATTGTTCCAGCTTGCCTCGCAATTTGGCGAAGACCTCCGATGTGGCGTCCTCGGCGTCTTCTCGAGTGGGCATAGCCCTCCGGCAGAACCGGAAAACCGCCGGCGCGAACTGGCGATAAAGCTGCGCCCAGGCCTCGGCGTCTCCGTCTCTGGCCTGCGCGATCGCCCGCTCCAGCCCTGCGTCTTGTCCTCCGGGTTCCATCTCGGGCTGCATATCTTTCTACGCACCGCCGCCCCGCTAAGTTACACCAACAGTTCTCCTAGTCGTGTCAGAAACTCGAATTCCGCCGGATGCATTTTCTCTCGCGCCATCTCAAGCGTATAAAACGCCGCGCGGTCCACCTCAGGAAACTCCTTCTGCTTGCCCGACTTCGGAGGCCATTCTATCGTGAACGTATTGCTCTTAATCGACGCTGGCTCGCAATCGCCTTCAAACGCCCATGCTGTCACCACTTTTCCGCTCTTGTGCTTCACGCTGCCCAGTTCCAGGAATTTGCCCTCCGCCTTCAGTCCTGTCTCCTCCGCAAATTCCCGTTTCGCCGCCAAAAATAGGTCCTCGCCTGGATTCGATTCTCCCTTAGGAATGAACCATGCCCCCGCATCCTTCTTCGCCCAAAATGGCCCGCCCGGATGCACCAGCAACACCTCCATCTCCCCGCCGCGCACGCGATACATAATCAACCCCGCGCTGATTTTCGGCATTCGCTCAGTGTAAGCCGTATCGCTCGCATTGCCTAAGCTGCACTCTCAGCGATCAGCGTCTCTTTGCTATAATTATGGTTTCGCTTCATCGGAATATTCCGTGCAGCGTGTTACCTTGTCTTTTCGCTTCCCGTTCAACATTCGGGCTGACGCATGACCGCCAAATCGCGCAAAACTCTTTTCCTCGTCGACGCCATGGGCTACATCTTCCGCGCCTACTACGCGCCCATGGGCGAGCGCTTCGAGCACAAAGGCATCCCCACCAAAGTTCCCTACATTTTCGCGACCATGATGCGCCGCCTCATCGAAGGCCAGCAGCCTGATTATCTCGGCGTGGTTTACGACACGCCGGAGCCCACGTTTCGCGACAAGCTCTTCGCCGAATACAAAGCGCAGCGCGCGCCCATGCCCGACGATCTTTTCATCCAAGTCCCCTTCGTGCGCCGCTATTGCGAAGCCATGCGCCTCCCCATTCTCGAACTCGCCGGCTTCGAAGCAGACGACGTGATTGCCTCGCTCGCGCGCCAGGGCGTCGAACGCGGCCTCGATATTTTCATCGTCACTGCGGACAAGGATTTCATGCAGCTCGTCAATGGCCGCGTGAAGATGCTCAATCCCTCCAAGGGCGATTTGATTATCGACGAGAAAAAAGTCGAGGAGCTGATGGGCGTGCCACCGTCAAAAGTCGCCGATGTGATGGCTTTGATGGGCGACACGATCGACAACATTCCCGGCGCGCGCGATCCCAACGAGAAGCCCGGCCCCGGCGAACGTCGCAAGCCCGGCATCGGTGACGTGGGCGCGCGCACGCTCATTCAACAATTCGGCAGCGCCGAAGAAACGATTCGCCGCGCCGCTGAAGTCACGCGCGCGAGCTACCGCGAAGCACTGCAAAACAACGCCAAATTCGTCACCCTCAGCAAAGAGCTCGCGACCATTCATGCCGCCGCGCCCGTCGAACTCGATCTCGATGCGCTGCGATTGCAGGACCCGGATCTAGTCGCACTCCGCAAACTTTATTCTGAACTCGCTTTCACTTCGCTCCTGAAAAATCTCCCCGCGCCGAAGAGCACCGAGAAAACCGACTACGCGAATTTTGCCTCCGCGCACGAGCTGCGCCAATTCCTGAATTCGCTTCCGTCCAAAGACGAAGTCGCCATCTGGCTCGCACTCGATAGCGAAGACACAGACAATCAAGGCTACGGCGCGGTCGTGCGCGCCATCGAAGTTTCGAATCGCCCCGGTTTTGCTCGGATATTAGTTGTCGATGCGACGCTGGACTCAAAAAGGGGCGAAAAAGACGACGCCCTTCGCGCGCTCGCCGATTGGTTCTCTGACGCCAGCCGCCCAAAAATCGTTCATGACCCAAAACTTTTCGAGCTTATCGGCCTCTGCGACGCCGACGCAAAGCAGCGCTGCGCCGCCGGAATTCGACACGCGACCATGCTCTATTCCTATCTCCTCCGCCCGACCACCGCGAATCATTCGTTCGCCGAAGTGGTTCTCCGCCACTTGAATATCACGCTCTCGGGCGCGCCCGGCGAACATGCCGATTTTCTCTTCCGCCTCGCCCCGCTTCTGCACGCCGAAGTCGAAAAAGAAAATCTCCTCAACCTTTACAACAAAATCGATCTCCCTCTCGCCGCCGTCCTCTCGCGCATGGAGCGCGCCGGCGTCTGCGTCGACCCCAAAGCTCTCAAAAAACTGTCCGTCGCTCTCGAAGCGGAAATTCGCGGCTACGAAAAACGCATCTACGAACTCGCCGGCTTCGAATTCAATGTCAATTCGCCGCAGCAACTCGCCCAAGTCCTCTACGACAAGCTCAATTTAACGCTTCCGCGACGCACCCGCGGCAAAGCGCGCTCCACTGCCGCCGAAGTCCTCACCGAACTGGCCGCGCTTCACGAATTGCCCAAGCTCGTGATGGATTATCGCGAAGTCGCAAAACTCAATTCCACTTACGCGGACACGCTCCACCAACTCATCTCGCCCCACACAGGCCGCCTGCACACGCAAATCGATCAAACCGGCACAGCCACCGGCCGGCTCAGTTCCTCGAATCCCAATCTTCAGAACATTCCCATTCGCACCAAGCTCGGACGCGAAATTCGCGCCGCCTTCGTCGCCGAGCCCGGCAACATTCTCCTCTCCGCCGATTATTCCCAAATCGAACTGCGCATCCTCGCGCATTTCTGCGAAGATCCCGTTCTCGTCGAAGCTTTTCGCCGCGCCGAGGACATTCACTCGCGCACGGCTCAGGAAGTTTTCGACGTCGCGCCTTTCGCGCAGACCCCCGAGCATCGCCGCGCCGCGAAAGTAATTAATTTTGGCATCATCTATGGACTTTCCGCCTTCGGCCTCGCGCAGAATTTGCAAATCGACCAGAAAGAAGCCGCCAAGTTCATCGCCGCCTATTTCGAACGCTATCGCGGCGTCAAAAAATATCTCGAACGCCAGGTCGCCGAAACGCGCAAGACCGGAGTCACGCGCACCATGTTCGGCCGCGTCCGTCCAATTCCGGAAATCAATTCGCCGCAGCCCAATCTGCGCAATTTCGCCGAACGCACCGCGATGAACACGCCCCTTCAGGGCACCGCCGCCGATCTGATCAAGCTAGCCATGATCGAAATCGACCGCCGCCTCGTCGCGGACAAATTTCGCACGCGCATGATTCTGCAGGTTCACGACGAGCTGCTTTTCGAAGGCCCCACGGACGAACTCGAGCGTCTCAAACCCCTCGTCAAACACGCCATGGAACAAGTCCATCCGCTCATCGTCCCGCTCGTGGTCGACATCAAAGTCGGCCCCAATTGGCGCGATATGGACCCGTCTCCTGTGCGATAATTTTCTTGAGCGTTGTCTTGTAGCTCAGGTCCCAGCGACACCGCCGTTGCGGCGCTTGACCTGAGGCTTTTTCTTGCAGTTGTCTTGTAGCCCAGGTCCCAGCGACGCTGTCATTGCAGCGCTTGGCCTGAGGTTTTCTCTTGCAGTTGTCTTGTAGCTCAGGTCCGAGCGACGCCGCCGTTGCCGCGCTTGACCTAAGATTTCTTGCAGTTGTCTCGTAGCCCAGGTCCCAGCGACGCCGCCGTTGCGGCGCTTGACCTGAGGTTTTTTCACCAGGCCCGCACAAGGCTATTTTTCCTTGTGGTCTGCCAGAATTCGAATCGGAGGGAACTAAAAATGGCGCACCATCACTCACCCGCATTCCTCGCCATCGTCAACGACGCGAAAAAACGCATCAAGGAAACGGATTTTCGCGACATCAAGAAGCGCCTCGACGCCGGCGAAAAAATGATCGTCGTCGACACGCGCGAAGACAACGAATGGGCCAAAGGCCACATTCCCGGCGCCATTCATCTCGGCAAAGGCGTCATCGAGCGCGACGTCGAAACAACCATCCCCGACAAAAACGCCACGCTCGTCCTCTATTGCGGTGGCGGATTCCGTTCCGCGCTCGCCGCCGACAATCTCCAGAAAATGGGCTACAAAAACGTCATCTCCATGGACGGCGGCTGGCGCGGCTGGACCACCGCCGACTTCCCAGTAACCACCGATTGACACACCGCGTCTAGCCTCTGACGTCAACGCTGCACCTTCTACTTGGCTGGGACCGTTGGAGTCGAAACCACTTCCTCAAGTGCCTGATTTGCAGGGGAACGCCAATGCTTCTATAGAATTAGATTACACCCTGCAATCTATAGTGGCCCGCACAGTCACCACGCCCCAGAATTCAATCCAGTAGTAGACAGTTAGCGGTTCATCATGCGCTGCGATCCGTTTGACGCGAAATGCAGAGCCGAGATCGTATGTAGCCGCGAGTTCCTCCATTTTTCGTATTTCTTGCGTTACATCGTTCTCCCGAACAAAAAAGATCCCTACGGTGTATGGAGGTTCGATAAGCCTTCTAGCGATTTTGAACTCACAGCCTCGAACCATTTTTTCGGAAAATCGTCGTATATCTTGCTCTCGAAATGTCAGCATAAATTGACGTTGGGGGGTGTTCCACGGGCCGAGTCCGGGGAATAAAGACGCCACTTCGTCCGGACTCGCAGCGTCTAAGGGACGCATTTCTTCCAATAGCTGTTTCTTGGCCTGTTCTCGCGCTTTTAGTTCCTTCGAGCCTAGCTTTTCGCGCTCTTCTTCGGACAGTCCAATGCCTAATCCGCGTCTCACCCTCAGGTATACGCCTGCAGTCTCGGGCCTCGTCGGATCAACGCAGCACGACAAAACTGTGAGAAGGCGTTTTTCGACTTCTCCTAATTCACCGTTACACTTTTTGCAAGCTGGCACTGTCCAACGATTCAAATTGTGCGGGGTCTTGTCGGGGAACCATCGCTTTGGAAAAACATGGTCTTTGGATCGCGTTTCCTTCGTCAGCTCCGCCGGGCAATGGACGCATTTGGTTGACTTCGACGGGTGACCCACCTTCCTCTTCTCCCTATCGAATTATGGCTGGGGCGGTTGGATTCGAACCAACACCGTCTGCATTAACAGTGCAGCGTCCTACCAATTGGACCACGCCCCAAGTCTCCCGCACACTACGCGTACATTTTAGATGACGGGAAACATGGACGCAGCAATTCCTTCGCACGTTTGAATTTCAGGAGGACGCAAGACATTGAGGAAAAAGGAAAACCAACACACCCCCGCCGTTTAGAGGGTAGGTATCGTGGGAGTTCGGCGGAGTGTGTGGGGGAAGGAAACCGGCCCAGCCCTCAATCCCCTAAAGGGATCCTCGGCTTGTCTTCCCCCGACGCTAGTACCTATCGCACGCCGCAGACCATTCTTAAATTACTCTATTCAAATAGTTTAAGAAATCCACAGCCACGTAAAAATCTCCATATCGCGTAATTTCTCCCCGCGCTTCGCGCAAATAGCCGCAGGAAATCGCGTCCTCACTCATATCGCAGCGCCACCATCGGGTCCACGCGCATCGCCCTCCGCGCAGGTATGTAGCAAGCGGTTACCGCCACGACGACCAGCAGCAGCACCACTGCGCCGAAAGTCACCGGGTCCGTTGCGCTCACTTGATAGAGCAGACTGGCCATCAATCGCGTCAGAGCCAGCGCCGCGATAATGCCGATCCCAACGCCCGCCAGCGCCAGACGCGTTCCTTGCACGAGCACAAGCCGCAGCACGTCCGATTGCTGCGCCCCAAGCGCCATGCGAATCCCCATCTCATGCGTCCGCTGCGACACAGAGTAGGCCATCACCCCATAGATTCCGATGCACGCCAGCACCAGCGCCAGCGCCGCAAACGCCGCAAGCAGCACCATCGTAAAGCGCGAATCCGCCACGGACTTCGCCACCAACTGCTCCATGCTGTTCACTTCGGCGATGGGTTGATCCTTATCGAGATCGCGAACGGCGGCGCGAATCGACGGCATCAGCGCCAGCGGCTCGCCCGCGGTGCGCACCACAATGGCCATCGCGGAATACGGCAGTTCCGGAAAAGGCCAGTACGCGACCGGTTGCACGTTTTCGTTAAGACCATCCTCACGAACGTCTCCCACCACCCCTACGATTTCGCACGGGACGTTCGTATCTTTCATGTCAATGATTAGTCGCTGGCCCAGCGGGTTCGCGCCGTGGAAATATTTGTTCACAAGGAGCTGGTTCACGATTACCACGTGCGTCTCTGCCGTGAATTCCCGCTCGGCAAATAGTCGCCCGCTCCGCAGCGGTATGCCCATGGTGCGAAAATAATTCCGCTCGACCACGCGCACGTCGGTGCCGTGCTGCTGCGAGACCGGCACCGGCGGTTCCCCGACAATCACAAAGCCTGTCGCCGAACCCACGCCCCCGAAGGGCGGCGCGCTGTCCGCGCTGGCCTCACTGACGCCCGGAAGTTGCCTGATCCTGCCAAGCAAACCGTTGAAAAACGCGCCGCGCGATGTATCAGTGGCATATTTCGAGTCGGGCAGCGCCACGCGAAAGGTCAGCAGATGCGCCACGCGGAATCCCGGGTTCACCGCCATCAAGCGGTAAAAGCTCTGGATCAGCAGCGCGGAACCAGTGAGCAATACCAACGCCATGCCGATTTCCATCACGACCAGAGCGCTGCGCGCGGCATTGCCTCTGCGCCCCGCGGATG
Source organism: Candidatus Acidiferrales bacterium (assembly GCA_035943235.1). Taxonomy (GTDB): domain Bacteria; phylum Acidobacteriota; class Terriglobia; order Acidiferrales; family UBA7541; genus DAHUXN01. The sequence continues at coordinate 19,016 of DASZCH010000220.1, read as the reverse complement.
AATTGCGCCCTCCCTCCGGCAAGGCCGTGGCAATCGCGCCATGCGACGAAATGAGCGACGGCAAGCATCCCGCGGCCAGACCCGCAAGCGCGGTAACGCCCGCGGCAAACGCCAGGACGCGCCAATCGATGCCGATTGCGCCCGCGTCGGGAAGATTCGTCGAGCCCGCATGCACCAACGCCCGCGTGGCCCACACGGCCGCCACTGCGCCCAGCGTTCCACCGATTACACCGAGAAGAATGCTCTCGGTCAGCAATTGACGCGCAATCCTCCGGCGTCCCGCGCCCAGCGCCACGCGAATCGCGATTTCGCGCCGGCGTCCGGCCGCGCGCGCCAGCAGCAAACTCGACAAGTTCGCGCAAGCGATCAGTAACACCAATCCCACGGCCCCCAGCAGAATCAGCAGCGCCGGCCGCAGCGCGCCCGAAAGCTGATCGCGCAGCGATACCACGTTCGCGTCCCAGCCTTTGTCATAATCCGGATGCTGCGCCGCAAGGCCCGCGGCCACCACGCTCATTTGCGACTGCGCCTGCGGCAATGTAACGCCCGGCTTCAATCGCGCCACCACGCGCAGGTAGCGCCCGGTCTTGCTGCGGTCGTGTGCTGCCGGCGGGAACACAAGTGGCATCCACAATTGCGGCCGGCGATGCGTAAACGAAAAATCCTTGATGTACCAGTCAAAATCCGGCCCGGTAACGCCAATGACCGTGGTAGCCTTGCCATTCAGTTCGATTTTCTTACCGACAATGTCCGCATCACCGCCGAACTTGCTCTTCCACATCCCGTAGCTCAGCACCGCAACATCGCTTTTGCCCACCTGGTCGGCCTCGTCCGCGAATGCGCGCCCAAGCATCGGATTCACGCCCAGCACCGAAAAGAAATTCGGCGAAGTCTGCTCGACGGAAACCTGCTCAGGCTCGCCCGCACCCGTAAGATTGAGCGGCTGGTCCACAAACGCCGCCATTCCGCTGAAAACGCGGTTCTGCGCCTGCCAGTCGAAAAAGTCCGGCGGCGAAACCACGTTGCGCCACAAGTCGTGTGTCGGCAGCCGCCCCCACACGATGACCAGCGCGGAAGGATTCGCGTAACGCAAAGGCTTCAGCAACACCGCATCGACCACTGAAAAAATCGCCGTGTTCGCGCCGATTCCCAGCGCCAGCGTCAGCACCGCAACAATCGTGAACCCCGGATTCTTGCGAAGCATCCGCAATCCGTAGTGAACGTCCTGCCACAACGTTTCGAGCCATCCAATGCTGTTCATCTCGTAAATCTCCTCGCGAATCCGCCTCGTATTCCCGAGTTTCACATGCGCTGCGCGGCGCGCCTCTTCCGCCGACATCCCGCGCGCCATGTTTTCTTCCGTCTCCGCTTGCAGATAAGCCTCAAGCTCCCGCGTCCGCTCCTCGTCCCATTTCTTCCGCCGCAAAAACCGCCGCCAACTCATTCCCGCTCACTCATATCGCAGCGCCACCATCGGATCCACCCGCATCGCCCTCCGCGCCGGAATGTAGCAGGCGAGCAGCGCGACGACGGCCAGCAGTGCCGAGGCGGCCACATAAGTCAGCGGATCGCCGGGCGGCACGCCGAAGAGCAAATTGCCAACAAGCCTCGCCATCGCGGCAGCGGCGAGTACTCCGGCAATCACTCCAGCGCCCACAATGAAAAGTCCCTGACGGAAAATCATTTGCAGAATTTGCCCTGGTTGCGCACCGAGCGCAAGTCGAATGCCGATTTCATGCGTGCGCTGACTGGCCGCGTAAGAGATGACGCCATAGACTCCGACCACAGCAAGTATCAGTCCCAGAATTCCCAGGGAAGCGGCCAGAGCGGCAGCAAATCGGAAAATAAGGAAGCCATTCAATGTGTCGAGCGCGGCCGTCATACTCTGAACGTCATAGACCGGCATGGCAGGCTCGAGAGAGTGGATCAGACCGGCCGTTTCGCGGGCCATCGCCTCAGGAGTTGTAACCGACCGGAGCTGAAGTGTAGCAACTGGCTGGTAAAACTGCGAAAACGGCACGTAGAAGAAGGGCTCGTCCGGCGAGAAAATCTGGCTTTCTACGGCGTTTCTTGCAACGCCGACCACTTCCAGAGGATGGCTTGGATCATCCGTGGTGCTGAAGCGCTTACCGACGGGATCCTGTCCGCGCCAGTAACGATTCGCCATGGTCTGGTCGATTACGGCTACATGCTGCGAATCTTGGCTGTCGGAATCCAGAATCTCGCGCCCGCGAAGCAAAGTGATATGCATGGTTTCAAAATACCTGGAGGAGACAGCGTTGTAACCTGCCGATGGATTTCCCTGGCCCTTGGGCGGCTGATAACCATCGATTTTGATCGTGGCGACGGAACCGCCGCCATAAGCCATCGGAACAGAAGCAGCGATACTGGCCGACAGCGCTCCGGGTAGGGCGCGCGCACGGTCAACCACAGTGCGGAAGAATTCGCGTGCCTGTGCTTCATTGTAGCCGGCCTGATGCGGATCAATGGTTAGGTCGAGAACGCGATTCGGGTCGAAGCCAAGATCCGTGTGCTGCGCCTTTTCCAGACTGCGCACAAACAAGCCCGCAACAATAAGCAGCATGAGTGAGCCGCCAACCTGCGCAGCCACTAACGCGCTGCGCAAGCGATAACCGCCTGCGGTTGACGTGCGCCCACCCTCATGAAGAATTTCATTTAGGTCGCCGCGCGCGGCGCGAAGCGCGGGCAGAATGCCGACGAGTACTCCGGTTAGGACCGCCGCAGCCAGGGCGTACGCGAAAACCCGCCAATCGAAACGGAAATCCAAAATGATCGGAAGTGAGGTATGCAGCGAGATCGAGCTGAACGCCCGGCTTCCGCCGAGACCCAAAATAATTCCACTGCCGCAACCAAACAGGGCCAGCAAAATACTCTCAGTCAGCAACTGTCGAACCAAGCGCGTGCGCGTTGCTCCCAGGGCGGCACGCATGGCCATCTCGCGCTGGCGCGTCGCTGAGCGAACCAGGAAAAGGTTGGCGATGTTCATGCACGCGATCACTAGCACCGAGGCCGCTAGAATCAAGAAGACGGAACTCACAAATGGCAGCATCTCCGCGTTCGTTGGATCGGTCGCCATGGTAGCAGGGCCAAGATGCAGGACGTGAAATGCCATCCTGTCATCCGTTGCTGGATATTGCTGAGACAGCCGCCGCGCTACAACGTTCAGAGTCGCCTGTGCTTGTTGCAGGGTCACACCGGACCTCAAGCGGGCAATCACCCCGACCTCTGATTTGTCACGCGCCGCAAGGAAATCCTTGGGAACATCTTTCAGGGCAGTCCCCATCCCGAGCGGGAGATAGCCCTGAAAATCCACCAGCGAAGTGACCCCGTGGAAGCCTTCCGGCGCCACGCCGACGATCCTTACGGGAACGCCATTGACGGACGCTTTTTTTCCTATAACGCTTGGGTCGCCATTAAAACGGGACCTCCAGTACGCGTAGCTGATAACGAGGACCGGGTCAGCGCTGGCAACTCCTCCTTCCGATGGCAGAATGAGGCGTCCCAATGCTGGTTTAAGTCCCAAAAGACCAAAAAAATTGCCGGTGACGTAGTTTGACCACATCGGCCGGCTTTGCCCGTTCACGGCAAGACCATCCGTCACGAAGATCCCGAGCGCAGACACGTCCGAAAAAACGTCGCCGGTCTGCCTTTGAATGTCCGTAAAATCCGGATACGAGAAAACTGTCGTGGGACTTTCGCCCTTTCGCGCCAGTGTCAAAAGAACAACTTCTCCCGGACGTTCCACAGGAAGCGGGCGAAGCACCAAACAATCCACCAGACTGAAGATCGCCGTATTTGCGCCGATGCCCAGCGCCAGCGTCAGCACCGCAACAATCGTGAACCCCGGATTCTTGCGCAGCATCCGCATTCCGTAGTGAACGTCCTGCCACAGCGTTTCGAGCCATCCGATGCTGTTCATCTCGTAAATCTCCTCGCGAATCCGCGTCGTATTCCCGAGTTTCACGTGCGCTGCGCGACGCGCCTCTTCCGTCGACATCCCACGCGCCACGTTTTCTTCCGTCTCCGCCTGCAGATAAGCCTCAAGCTCCCGCGCCCGCTCCTCATCCCATTTCTTCCGCCGCAAAAACCGCCGCCAGCTCATTCCCGCTCACTCATATCGCAGCGCCACCATCGGATCCACACGCATCGCCCTCCGCGCCGGAACATAGCTCGCCCCCGAAGCGATGCAGACAAGCGCGGCGATGGCCAGTGCAATTGCCCAGGGGTCGATCGGCTTCACTCCAAACAATAGCTGCTGAAGGAGGCGTGTTACCCAAAGCGAGCCGAGCAGCCCCGCGCTGATTCCAGCGGCGAGGACGATGACGCCGTCGCGCATGACAACACGCAGAATGGAACGGCGCTGCGCACCCAGTGCCATGCGAATGCCGATTTCGTGAGTGCGTTGCGTGACCACATAGGCCATCACACCATAGAGGCCGATCGCGGTGAGCAAGAGCGCGAGGACTCCGAAGAATCCTGACAGGACGGCCATTAAATGCTCCATCGCGACGGAATCGTCGGCTTTCTGTTTGAGCGTGGTGAATTGCAATGACGCGAGTTTACTCACGCCGCCCATCGCGTCGCGCACGGCGGGAATCAGTGAAGAGGGCCGCATTGCAGTGCGAATCTCGAAGGTTGTGCCCTCGCTAATATTCGTCCGGATCTGGGACAGCGGGAAATAAGCTTCGGGCATGGGAACTTCATTCAGCGAAGTGTACTTCGCATCTTGCACCACTCCGATGATCTCTCGCGGCTGCTTGAGCATCTCAACAGTCCCGGATTGTGGTGTGCCGGCCACCAGATGCTGGCCGATGGGGCTTTGACTGCCGAAGTAACGCCGGGCCAGCAGTTGATTGACGACAACGACGGGCGTCGAAGTTGCAGAATCACGCGCGTCAAATGCGCGCCCATCGAGCAGTTGCGTCCGCATCGTGTTGAAGTATCCAGGCGTCACCCAGTTCATCAACGTCTCTGGGTCGACTCCATGTGGGAGCGGATGTCCCGCCACAGTCACACTGTTACTCCATTCGTTGCCGGAGAGCGGCGTCATCCAGCACTGGCTCGCCGACACCACTCCTGGAAGCGCCCGCAATTTGGCCAGCATTTGGCCGTACAGCGGAGCGCGGGAGGGGTCTGGAATTCCCGCACTGTGAATATTCGTTTCGACCATGAGGACATTGTTGCGATCGAAGCCCGCGTCAAGGGTCATGAGATTCGCGAATGTGCGAATGAAAAGGCCCGTGCCGATGAGAAGAATCAGCGAGAGGGCGACTTGGGCAGCGACAATCCAGCGCGCGGCAGAGGAGTGCGAGCGTCCGCCTGTAGCTTGCGACTGGCCTTCCTTCATCGCGGACATTGGGTCGACTCGCGTCCCGCGCAGCGCCGGCAAAATCCCGAAAAGCAAGCCACACAGCACCGCGACGGCGATCGTGAACGCGAGAACGCGGCCATCCATTTTCAGGTCAAGAAAAACCTGGTTCTGCTGCGTGGAAACGAAGCGCACGAGCAGCGCGCTGCCCCACCGTGCGAAGAAGATGCCGAGAATCGCGCCAAGTGCGGAAAGCACAACGCTTTCGGTGAGCACCTGACGAATCAGACGTCTGCGCGATGCGCCGAGAGCAAGGCGCACAGAGATTTCTTTCCGGCGTGCCGCAGAACGCGCGAGCAGCAGGCTGGCAATATTCGCGCAGGCGATCAGCAGGACCAGTCCCACGACGAACATCAGAATTACCAGCGGTTGGCTGTATTGTTCGCGCACGCCATAGAAGCCGCCTGTGCCTGTCGCCCCCGAAAAAATGGCAAATGTGTATTTTCGGAATGCGTCCTGGTACTTTGCGGGCCACACTTGCGGAACGACTGCGCCGAAGAGCGGCGGCGACAAGACTTTCATCCGTGCGTCGGCCTGCTCGACGGTCATTCGGGCTTGAGACGCCCCATCATGGACAGCCACCAATCGTCTCGCACGTCGAGCGAGGAATCCTTGCCGGCCAGAATCGCTTCCGCACAAATCGGAATAGCCACGTCGAGCTTCTCGCCTACGTCCGTGCCGAAGAAGCCGCGCTGCGCGACTCCCACAATCGGAAACGCATGGCCATTCAAGCGGATCAGGCTGCCCACTGCGCTTTCCGCGCCGCCGTAGTGGCTTTGCCAGTATCCATAGCCGAGCACAGCGACGCCGCTGCAGCCGCGCACATCGTCTGAAGCGGACACCAACCGCCCCGCGGCGGGCCGCACGCCAAGCGTCGTGAAGTAACCGCCGCTCGCGAATATGCCGTCAATATTGTTTGTTTGACCTCCTTCAGCGAGATCGAAAGTTCGTGGTGACCACGCAAACGCGCCGGAAAATACATCCTGATGGTCACGAACCTGCTCCCAGATAGGATTTGTGGCGTTCTGGCGGGGTCGAGGCGACGCTGGCGAGCGAAATTGGATCTGCACCAGTTGCTCGGGGTTTTGCACAGGCAGCATGCGCAACATAACGGCGTCAATTAGGCTGAAAATCGCCGTATTGGCTCCGATGCCCAATGCAAGAGACAACAATGCAATGGTCGTAATGACGGGCGTTTTGCGCAGGATCCGCATTCCATAGTGCACGTCTTGCCACAGCGTTTCGAACCATCCGATGCTGTTCATCTCGTAAATCTCCTCGCGAATTCGCCTCGTATTCCCGAGTTTCACGTGCGCCGCGCGACGCGCCTCTTCCGCCGACATCCCGCGCGCCACGTTTTCTTCCGTCTCCGCCTGCAGATAAGCCTCAAGCTCCCGCGCCCGCTCCTCATCCCACGTCTTCCGCCGCAAAAACCGCCGCCAACTCATCGCTCTACTCCGTCGCTGGTTTCGACACACGCCCCAACACCAAATTGACCGCGCGCACCAGTTCTTCCCACCGGCTCGTTTGCGCCACCAAATGCTTCCGCCCCGCGGGCGTCAACCGGTAATACCGCGCCTTCCGATTATTTTCAGACGTGCCCCAGAACGACGCGATCCAGCCGCGATCCTCCAGCCGATGCAGCGCCGGATAGAGCGAGCCGTGCTCCACTTGCAGCACTTCCTCCGAGCGGTGCTCGATCGCGTGCGCGATGGTGTGTCCGTGCGCCGTCCCCAGCGCCAGTGTTTGCAGAATCAGCAGGTCCAGCGTGCCTTGAAGTACTTCCCCTTGCAGTGCTGCCGCTCCTCGTTTTGGCATGTCGATGGTTATACTCCCATAGATAATCTACCACAAGAGGATTTTCATTCGTTCGCGACGCGCCTATTGCCCTGGAACAGGCCTCCACGCCTGGATTTATTCTCAGAAGACAATCTATCGAGCGGCAGCCGGTGTTGCCGCCCGCGCAACCCACTTGTGGATCTGTTTGGATTTTCGTGATCGTGAAACAAGGAGTCAAAATTCAAACTGACCCGTTGCCAACCACCTTGACCCCTCCACTCCGCCCCTGCTATGTTTGTATGTTACCTTGGGCGAATTCTCCGCGCTGTGCGGTGGCCGCGCCTGTAGGGACCCTCTTCCACATGGGACTAAAACAAATCGTCATTCGCGGCGCGCGCCAGCACAATCTTAAGAACATCAATCTCGAAATCCCGCGCAATTCGCTGACTGTCGTCACAGGCCTTTCCGGTTCTGGCAAATCCTCGCTCGCTTTCGACACCCTCTACGCCGAAGGCCAGCGCCGCTACGTCGAATCGCTCTCCGCCTACGCGCGCCAGTTCCTCGACCAGATGGAACGCCCCGAAGTCGATTCCATCGAAGGCCTTTCGCCCTCCATCGCCATCGAGCAGAAAACCACCACGCGCTCTCCGCGCTCGACCGTCGGCACCATCACCGAAATTTACGATTACCTGCGCGTCATTTACAGTTCCATCGGGACGCCGCATTGCCCCAATTGCGGCAAGCCCATCGCCCGCCAGTCCACGGAGCAAATCGTCCAATCCGTCCTCGCGCTGCGCCCCAACGAGCGCATCATGGTCCTCGCGCCCGTCGTTCGCGGACGCAAAGGCGAATACAAAAAGGAATTCGAGAAATTTGCTCGCGCCGGATTCCTTCGCGCACGCGTCGATGGCGATCTTGTCAATCTCGACGAGCCGCCCGCGCTCGACCGCCGCCGCAATCACACCATCGAAATCGTCATCGACCGCCTGCTGATCAAGGAAGGCATCGCCAAGCGCCTTGAGCAATCCATCGAGACGGCCACCAAACTTACCGACGGCCTCGTCACCATCGCCATCGTCGGCGGCGAAGAGCAGATGTACTCCGAGAAACTCGCGTGCGCCGACTGCGGCATTTCGATTCCCGCTCTCGAACCACGCTCCTTCAGCTTCAATTCCCCTTATGGAGCTTGCCCCGAATGCCACGGCCTCGGCTCGAAATACAATTTCGATCCCGGGAAAATCATCGTCGACTGGTCCAAGCCGCTCTTCGAAGGCGCTCTGGGCCCCGGCGGAGGCTCCTCGCACCTTCAGCGCACCATGAAACTTGCCGCGCTGGCGCATGGTTTTGATCTCAGCACACCATTCGAAAATCTTCCGCGCCGCGTGCAGAATTTAATTCTCTACGGCAATCCCGCGAACGGCCGCCCCACGAAGGGCCTGAATTTCAAGGGCGTCATCGACCATCTCGAACGCAATCTCGAAGAGACCGCTTCCGACGAATATCGCGAATGGCTCGCGCAATACATGTCGCCAACGCCCTGCGCCGCGTGCGCGCAAAAGCGTCTGCGCCCTGAAAGCCTCGCCGTAAAAATCGGCGACTACTCCATCGCCGACTTCACTTCTCTCTCGCTAGCCGAAGCGCGCAAGGCCATTGACAAAATTCTCCCCGGCCTCACGCCGCGCCAGCACACGATTGCCGATCGCCCGTTGGCCGAAGTCGCCGAGCGTCTCGATTTTCTTCTCGCCGTCGGCCTCAGCTACCTCACGCTCGACCGTTCCGCGGCCACTCTCTCCGGAGGCGAAGCGCAGCGCATCCGCCTGGCGACGCAAATCGGCTCGCGCCTTCGCGGCGTGCTTTATGTTCTCGACGAGCCTTCCATCGGCCTGCACGCGCGCGACAATGGCCGCTTGCTCGGCACGCTCGAAACTTTGCGCGACCTCGGCAACACCGTCCTCGTCGTCGAGCATGACGAAGAAACAATTCGCCGCGCCAACTACGTCATCGATCTCGGCCCGGGCGCCGGAAAAGTGGGAGGCCATCTCGTCGCCTCGGGTGCGCCGTCTGAAATCGCCGCAAATCCAGATTCGCTCACGGGACGCTACCTCTCCGGCGAATTGAAGATTCCCGTACCCGAAAATCGCCGCAAGCCCAACGGCAAATCTCTGAAAATTCTCGGCGCGCACGCCAACAACTTAAAAAATATCGACATCGAATTCCCGCTCGGCCTCCTCACCGTCATCACCGGCGTCTCCGGCTCCGGCAAATCCACTCTGGTCAACGACATTCTCTACCGCGCCCTCGCGCAGAAGCTCTACCGCTCAACCGAAACTCCCGGCGAACATCGCGCCATTCTCGGCCTCGAGCATCTCGACAAAGTCATCGAAATCGACCAGGCGCCCATCGGCCGCACGCCGCGCTCGAATCCCGCCACGTACACGGGAGTCTTCACGCCCATTCGCGAACTTTTCGCCATGCTTCCCGAGTCGCGCGAACGCGGCTATCGTCCCGGCCGTTTCAGTTTCAACGTGAAGGGCGGGCGCTGCGAAGCCTGCCAGGGCGACGGCCTGCGCCGCATCGAAATGAATTTCCTGCCGGATGTTTACGTCATGTGCGAAGTTTGCCGCGGCCATCGCTACAACGCGGAAACGCTTTCCGTGCGCTACAAAGGCTATTCCGTTTCCGACTTGCTCGAAATGCCCATCGAAGACGCGCTGCCCATCCTCGAAAATATTCCGCAGATCAAGCAGAAGCTAGGCACCATGGTCGACGTCGGCCTCGGTTACGTGCAGCTTGGCCAGTCCGCCACCACTCTTTCCGGCGGCGAAGCCCAGCGCACCAAGCTCGCGCGCGAACTCTCCCGCCGCCAGACCGGCCGCACGCTTTACATTCTTGACGAGCCCACCACCGGCCTGCATTTCGACGACGTGAAAAAACTTCTCGGCGTTCTCAATCGCCTCGTCGATCTCGGCAACACGGTCATCATCATCGAGCACAATCTCGACGTCATCAAGCAAGCCGACTGGCTCATCGACCTCGGCCCCGAAGGCGGCGAAGACGGCGGCCGCATCGTCGCCCAGGGCACCCCCGAGCAAGTCGCCCGCAACAAAAAATCCCACACCGGCGCCGCCCTCGCCCCTTCCCTCGCCAACTCTAACGGCAACACCCTTCGCTCATCGTGAGACTGTAGCTCATGTCCCGTCCCGACCCTTTTCAGTCGGGGCTGACATGAGGCCATCGGCTACATCAGAAGCGCGACTCCGCCAAAGCCGCTTCGTGTGTTCGCTCTCCGGCACACTGTTAGCCGCGAGCCCGTAGAAGTGGCTTTACGCCGCCCGCCATTTTTCGTTTTGAATACGGTCGTACGCCATTGCCTTTCGAATTGTCGCGAACGTTTGGCAGGCCTTAATCCAACTATGAAACTCCTCACGCTGCCCATCGCTATAGAGGCCGATTCCGACGGCTACTTTGTCTGCTGTCCGGCCCTCCAGGGCTGCTACCGCCAGGGAGATACTTACGAAGAAGCTGTCGAAAACATTAAAGACGCCATCCGGCTGCACATCGAAGACCACCTTGCCGACGGCGAAGAAATCCCCGAGCACGTGTCCGTAAGTCCCTCAACGGTAGAAGTCGCCGTCTAGCTTTGTAGCGCTCGCCTTTAGGCCGGCATCCTGGGCTCGCTCTTGCGCGCTATCCTCGACTCCGTTAGAGTCAAGTCCGCCGATTGAGTACAATAATTTTCGTACACCTAGACGGATGGCCTAATCTTGTCTCGCAAATCTTCAAGCCTCTACAAAACTAAACCGCTGACCTTCGACCACCTGCACACCTACCCGCTCGCCTCGCGCCCCAGCAAAGTCAATATCGGCCAATTCGCCAAACCTCATCGCCAAGGCGCGGCTTTCTCTGAATTCCTCGGCTCGCTCCCGCGCATTCTCGCCGCGGAAGATTTGCGCTCCGTCGCGCAGGCCGTCATCGAAGCCCGCGCAAACTCGCGCGCGATTCTCTGGGGCATGGGCGGCCACGTCATCAAAGTCGGCCTCGGCCCGTTGCTGATCGACCTGATGCGCCGAGGCTTCATCAGCGGCATTGCGATGAACGGCGCCACGCTCGTCCACGATTTCGAAATCGCCATGGTCGGCGGCACTTCCGAAGACGTCGAAGCCGTCCTCGCCGACGGCAAATTCGGCATGGCCGAGGAAACGGGCCGCTCGCTCAACGAAATGGCCGCTATCGCAAAACGCACCGGCATCGGCCTTGGCGAAGCCGCCGGGAAATTCCTCAGCGACAAAAAAACTGCCGCGAAGCATCTCGATCACAGCGTCCTCGCCGCCGCCTACCGCGCGAAAATTCCGGTCACCGTGCATCTCGCCATCGGCGCGGACATTGCGCACATCCATCGCACCGCCTCGGGAGAAAACCTAGGCGCCGCGACGCATCGCGATTTCAAATTGTTCTGCGCCCTCGTCCGCGAAATGCATCCCGGCGGCGCGTATCTCAACTGGGGCTCCGCCGTGATTCTCCCGGAAGTTTTTCTCAAAGCCGTCACCGTAGTGCGCAATCTGGGGACGCCGCTTCGCCCCATCACCACCGCGAATTTCGATTTCCTCCAGCACTATCGCCCGCTGCAAAACATCGTCAAGCGCCCCACTGCCGGCGCGCCAGCCGAAAATAATGAAAGCGAACCCGACAAATCCCAGGGCTACGCTCTCACCGGCCATCACGAAATTCTTTTGCCGCTTCTCGCCGCCGCTCTCGTCGAAGCCGATGAGCCGGCGTCTGACCAACAAATTGCACGCGCATCAAAACCTTCTCACCGCCAGCGCCGGCCGCCAACCCGATGACCTTCTCCGATCCCGAAAATCCCTTGCCTACCGCGGATGCCCGCGACAGCGAGTCGCCGGCGAATGATTCTTCAACCGAACCGTCCGCCGCTCCGGAAATCTACTTCTCGCCGGCTCACGCGGAAAACCTAAACGTTCCGGAAGATATCCGCACTCCCTGGGGCGGCACGGAGTTGCTCCTTTTTGTCGGCTTCGCCATCGTCAGTCTGGTTGTCGTCGAGTTCGTCGCGATTTCGTACCTCATCGCTCACAATCACCTGGGTCACCGGCAACTCGTGCAGTTCATGACCACCAATGCCGAGTTCGCGGTCGGCCTGCAAGCAATTTGGTCCGGAATCGTGCTGCTTTTTATGTTCATCGTGATTCGCGGGTATCACGGCGCGCGATTTTGGAGCTCGCTTCACTGGAGCGTTTTACGCCCCCGCTCCGTTCCGGCGTCCACTCTTTACCTCGTTTGCATTTTTGGCGGCATCTCTCTCGCGATGTTCGTCGGTTTCATTTCGCATTTCGCGGGTCCAAAGACGAACCTGCCCATCCAGGAATATTTCCACACGCGCGCCAACGTAATCTGGCTTATGGTCTTCGGCATCGCCTTCGCGCCGTTTTTCGAAGAAACGATTTTTCGCGGCTATTTGTATCCCGTATTCGCGCGCAAATGGGGAATACCGGCGGGCATCGTCATTACGGGGATTTGTTTCGGCGGAATGCACGCGGCGCAGCTCTGGGGCGGCTGGATCGAAATCACCATGCTGATTTTTGTCGGCATTGTTCTCACGTTTGTCCGCGCGCGCACCCGCTCTGTTCTCGCGTCCTATCTCGTGCATCTCAGCTACAATTCGTTTTTGTTTCTGGGCTTCTTCGTTGCCACGCAGGGCCTAAAACACATCCCGCCCATGCACTGATTAATCCGCGTCAGAATCGCAGTTTCACGTCAGGGGCGCGACTTTACTCGTGCCGTAACCGCGGGAAAATCACGCAGCTTCAGCCGCTGAGGGATTGTTTCTAAGTTCTCGCGCAGACTCCAAACCCCTGGCCTGAATTTATCGCGGTCAAATCAGGTACAATGATTTTTCACTTCTAGCACGAGGAAGATCTCATTGCGCAACGTGGAACCAATTCGCTGGACCGACGAAGGCGTGGTGCTTCTCGACCAGCGCCGCTTGCCGGGCGAAGTCGTCTACATCACCTACACCGATTATCGCGAGCTCGCTGCCGCCGTAAAAGACATGGTGATTCGCGGCGCGCCCGCGATCGGAGTCGCCGCCGCCATGGGAATCGCGCTCGGCGTTTCGCATTCGCGCGCGAAGACGCTCGATGAATTGCGCGTCGAATTCAAAGCCATCTGTGACACATTCGCGCGCACACGCCCCACGGCCGTCGATCTTTTCTGGGCCATCGAAAGATTCCAGCGCAGATTCGAGCCACTCGCGCGCGCTGCCGCCGCAAATAATCTCGCTCCCATCAAGGAAGCGCTTATCGAGGAAGCGCGGCAAGTCCATCGCGAGCGCCGCGCTGCCGACGAAGCCATCGGCCGTTTCGGCGCCGAACTGATGCCCACCCGCGGCCGCGTGATGACGCAATGCAATGCCGGCGCCCTAGCCACCGGCGGAATCGGCACCGCGCTCGGTGTAATTCGCATCGCCGTCGAAACGGGCCACACGCTCGAAATCCTTGTGCCCGAAACGCGCCCGTATTTGCAGGGCGCCCGCCTCACCGCGTGGGAATTGCAGCAGGATAAAATTCCGCTCACCTTGATCACTGACAACATGGTGGGACATTTTCTGAAGACTGGCGGCGTCGGCGCAATTGTTGTTGGCGCGGACCGCATTGCCGCCAACGGCGACACCGCAAATAAAATCGGCACGTATTCGATGGCCGTGCTCGCGCGCGAACACCACATTCCCTTTTTCGTCGCCGCGCCGATTTCCACGCTCGATCTTTCGATTCCGTCAGGCGATCAAATTCCCATCGAGCAGCGCGCCTCCACTGAAGTCACGCACGTATATGGAGTTCGCGTCGCCCCGGAAGTCAACGTCGCAAATCCCGCGTTCGACGTCACCCCTGCAAAATTCATCGCCGCCATCATCACCGAGCGCGGCGTCGCCCGCGCCCCCTACGACGAATCTCTGCGTCGCCTCGCCGCCGCTGAGCAAATTCCCGCCGCGCAATAAAAGTTCCGGCGCAATGCGAGCGCGCTATTCGTAGCGCAGGCCTCGACATGAATCGCCCCCTCGTTAGAATCTCTTCGTCCCCATTCCAGTCGCCGCCTCGTTTCATCCTTTCGCTCATTCATCGCGCAACGGTTTTCGTCCAGTTTTACGCCCTGTTTCAAGGCAAGACTTCATAGACCTGGAGTTCTTCCGCCTGTCCCCGGTTGTCCCAAACTCCCAGATACAACCGTTTCAGTTGCGGCACGAAACAAGAAGTCCGCGCGCCGGCCCGCGTTTTAATTTGCCCAATTCGCTCGTAATGAGTCGCATCCTTTTGCCCAATCACCGTGATGAATCCTTCGCCGCCGGATTCGTACGCCCGTTTGTTCGCCGCGTCATACCAAACGTCGTCGGCATGGCTGACGCTCGGAATGCGCCCGATAACTTTCCCGGACGCGGTATCCAAAATCACCACTTCGTTCGGCGCGCGGCAACCGACAAACAGCCGCCCTTCCCTTTCGTCCAGGGCCATGGGGAAGTTATCTTGCGCGCCGCCAAGCTTCCACGTAGCCACGATTTTCCGCTGGTTGCGGTCCACCACTTCGATGATATTGCCCTCCGAGGGAACGTTCACGAAAATCCGCGGCCCGCTCCCCTCCAATTGGAATGATTCGGGATGCGCAGGCAACTTGATCGTCCCGAGCAGATTTCCCGTCATTCCATCCAGAATTGCCAGGCCGGCGTTCCCCTCGTCGCCGTAGCCCACGAAGACTTGCTTCGTCGCCGGGTCATAGCGCGTGTCGTCGGCATCGCTCGGCAAATGAATCGTCTTGAGAAGGCCATAGGTGCTGCCATCGAAGATGCGAACCGTTCCGTCGCCGCCATTCGCCACGAAGATATGGTTCGATTCCGGCGCGTACGTCACTCCCTGTGGTTCCCGCAGGCCGCGCACGGTATGAATGCGCTTGTTGCCAGCGCGCAGGTCGAACACCTCCAGCGTATTGTTGCCCAGAGCGCACATAAATAAACGGTGCCCGGCCGGGTCCACATCAAAGTGATCGATGCGGCCCTTCACATTGGGCAGCGGTATGGTCTGCAGCAACCGCAGCGGCCCGGTTTGCTGGCCGTGAACGTCCAACGCGGTCAGAACCAATGCACAAATAAAAAACAAAGCTTTCTTCGTCATCGTTCGTCCTTTTGCGCTGCCCGATTGTCCTCGATGATTTATTGCGCCTCGTATACCAGCATCCTGTTGACTGCATGCCCGTTTTCGTTCGCCTCGGGCGCATATACGCGGTGCGTCTCAATATCCACCGCAAGTGTGTGAACCCCTGGCGGAACGGGGAAATCTTCGAGTTTGCGGAAGTGATTCGCATCGTCTTCATGAATCACCGATATCGCGCCGCTCTCGCAAGCCACGTAAATCCTTTTCAGCACCGGATCGAATTTCACATCATCGCCTCCCGCGGGCACGGGAACATAGGCAATCGGGCGATGTGCATCCAAATCGAAGACCGTCACCACATTGTTGCCCCCGCATAGTAGAAATGCGCGCCGGCCCGCCGCGTCAAGCGCCATCGCGTGGTTGAAATCACAACGCCCCACGGGATACCGCGCGACAACCGCGTCGTTTGCAGGTTCGATCTCCGCAATTTTATTCACGCTCCGCAGATTGACGTACACCTTTCGCCCAACCGCGTCGTATTGCGCCATTCCTGTTTCGCTGCGGAAATGCAATGTCTTGATAATCGCGTCTGTGTGAACATCAATCACCACGATTTCCTTGCCGAGCGTATCGGAAATGTAGGCCTTCGCGAATGGCTCCGCGTACGTGCCCCCGTTCGGCTTTTCGCCCGTGGCCAATCGTTTCGTGATTCGCATGTTCTTCAGGCTGGCCACGCCTACCTTGTTCTCGCCCCAGTCACACGTATACACCTTCTTTAATCCCCGCAAATACACAGGAGCGGTGATTCCCGGAAGGCCGTGGATCGCCGCTACCAGCCGCCCCGCGCGCGTATCGATCACATACAAAATCCCCGGTCCGGTGTGCGCCGAAAGCAGATAGTGATCTTCGTAATCGATTGCCAAATGGTCGAAATGCTCGCCTCGCGGCCCCGGCAGCTCAATCGCGGCAATTTTCTTCAGGGTTGCGGCGTGTGCGGGAATAGCGACAAGCATCAGGACCCACGGAAGAAAGCCGCGCCGCATAATGGTCATCGAAAACCTCTCCGCTAGAAAAAACGGTTCCCTTTCAGCGCCTTTCGCGCACCATTATTACTCTCTGCATACTTCTTGGGACACGGGGCAACTTCCCACGGGCAAAGACCGTCTAATTTTGAGCACTTAAGGAGCTTATGAGTCCCGCGCCCACGGGACGTGCCGTAGATTTTCTAGTTAGCAGGGCCCAGCTCATGTAGAGCAGGGGAAACGCGCTTCCCTGGGGGAGCGAGTCAATCCCACATAGAGGAGAACAGTATGCTCATGCGGAAGATTTTGGTACTCGTTTTTGTTCTGAGCTGCGGCGCGTCATGCGCGCTGGCGCAGGAATCCATCACCCAGAAAATCGAATTGACGCCTTTCGCCGGAACCAGATTTGGCGGCAAGATTAACGCGACCGACTCGAACAACCCAGACGTCGACTATCTCACCATCAAAAGCAGCATCGACTATGGAGCTTTTTTCGATTACACCATTTGGGATAACTTTCAGGCCGAAGCGATGTGGGTACGACAGCCGTCAGCGCTGAGCGAGCACGATTTCACCAATGACACCCAAACTCAGCTGACCACCTCCGATTTAGATTCGTTTACGTTCGGAGTCGCCTACTCGTTCAAGCCCGTCGATGCGAAACTCAAACCCTACATCGCAGGCGGATTGGGCTTTACCAATTTTACCAACACGGACGACCCAAACAATGTCTTCCTCGGCTTCCACAACCGATTCACCTACAACATCGGCGGCGGCGTTAAATACTATTTCAGCAAGTACGCCGGCCTGCGGTTTGACTTCCGCTATGCGCCTACTCGCACTCTGCCCCAAAACGTGCAAGAGTGCGACCAATTTGGCAATTGCTTTGTAGCGCAGCGCACAGGTCACGCCAATCAGGGCGAAGCGAACTTGGGCCTCATCATTCGCTTCTAGCAATTCAGCAGAATCAGCAACGGGAAATCGCGCCGGCGCCGCCTCTCACCGGAGGCCGCCGGCGCACTCGTTTCCACCGCCCAGCGGCCATATGCATTCCAACCGCCCGATGCCGCCTCTCGCAAGTTACCCTGCCGCGCTGCGCATAAACCTTACCGTCAACTGCGCCCGCGGCTCATTTACCGTTGCGGCGCGTATTCCCAACAACTTGATCAGAACTTCGCGGTAGGTGAGTCAAAATAAATGTATGGACGGCCGCTCGAATGTCACAATGATGATACTGCTTGCGCTTTTCTGCGCGTCGTGTGGAAGCAAACCTGCTCCTAATCCAAGCGTGAATGTACCTGTTCAGCCGCGGCAGAATGCCGCGCGGCCGCAGGCGGGAATTGGCGTTGTTGCCAAGCCCTCGCCGTCCCAAGAGCCGAAGACACCCGCTCCTCATGAGGCCGCGGCGATACTATCCGGCGCTCAACAGATTTTGTTCGCGGCGGCCTCTCCTCAGCGGGACGAAATCTTCGTGCTGGCGCAGACCTCGACCGACACGTCCGGCGGAACGTTTTTTGTCGTCCGGCTGGATAGCACGCAGAAGCAAGTGGAAGAAGTGATGCGGGGCACGAACCTGACGGGACCCGAGTCGCCGGTGTGGAGTCCGGACGGCAAAACGGCCTACTTCGTTTTCGACGACGATACGTACGGGCACCCCGAAAATGCATACGATCACGGACTCTTCGCCTGGGACAGCAGTACCGGAAAGGTCACTCAAATCTCCAAAGATTCAATCGGCGGGTTAGCTCTTTCCCCGGACGGCACCCTGGCTGGGTTTTGGGACTACTCCGCAGGCGACCAATTAACTGTGTACAACTTGAAGACGAACCAGGTCGTGCGGACATGGCCTGGACAAGTCCACAGCGAAGATGACCTCGTCTACACCGATCTTGCGTTTACCCCTGACGGAGGGTCGCTCCTCGCTCGCCTCTATGCGCCCGATGAAAACGCCGTCTTGCGCTACGACATCGATTCGGGCAAAACATCGCCCTTCGCAAAAAATGTTCAGTCACTTGTAACCGAAGCCGGCGGCCTGTATCTGCTGCAATTTATGCCGGTCCCGTTCACCAATCCGGAACACCCCCACAAGTTGACGAAATGGATGCCGGGAAATACGGAACCTGCTACGGTTCTCGAAGACTTTCATTACGACCGGTTGAGCGGAAATGGCAACAACGTTTGGCTCATCGGAGAATCCGCCGGGGGCTACGGGCGAGGGACCGCCATTTACAATACGCAAACGGGTCAAATCCAGACGACCGGAATAGGCTGTGGCAGCGCGGTTGTCATTTCCAGCGGCAAGATTCTTTACATTTTCGGCAACGAGTTTGTCGCGGATCCAAGCGTGTGTGGCGGTCCGCCCAAGGGAGACTGAACGATTATTCGATTCGACCGCCTAAACGGTTGGCCCGCACAAAACACGCTTCTTCCCGGCGCCAAGCGACGTACAACTCGATACGGGGAGACTCTGCTAGAACGTAAATTGCGCCTTAAGCTGCAATACTCGCGCGGAGCTGCTCGTCCCTAGCTGTGAACCCAGAATGCTCGTCGGCGATCCCACCGTCGACAATATTTCCCCAAAATTGGGACTCGCTGCGTTGTTCACCGGCAAACCGAAATTCGGATGGTTGAACACGTTGAACGCCTGCACGCCAATCCCCAGCCGCGCGC
>DASZCH010000219.1:0-8113 GCA_035943235.1 Candidatus Acidiferrales bacterium | reverse complement strand
AACGATCCCCGACGCCAACCACAAATTATTCTGGTGGGTCTGCAAGAAAGACGTTCTGTAGTAATCCGCGTCAAACAGGCGAACCGCCCAATGCCGCGATAGGTGCAAATCCACACCGCCGCCCGCCTTAAACGAAAAAGCCGTGTCCGAAAACCTGCCAGGGCCGCCGGGCCCGCTCAATTTTACGTCCAGGCGTGAACCGCCCGCCAAAAATTCGCCAAACGTGGTGAACGCGGCCGAATGGAACGGCCGGTAGTAAACTCGGGGGCCAAAGTGATTGCCGTAAAGTTTGACGTCCGCGTTCGGCACTGAGCCGAATTGCTCGCTGGCGTCCGCTTTGATTTGCAGCCACGGCAGAACGTTGACGCCGACGCTGCCGAAAAAGCCATTCAGGTTCGGGTAACCGCCGCCGTTGTTGAATCGGGTATGCGCGAATCCGCCCGCCAACTCGACTGTCATCCCGTGCTTCAAGCCCTTCACCGGCTGCTGCGCGTTCGCCTGAATCCCCATTAGCAGCAACACGGAACACAATAAGAAACCCTTCATCGTCAGCC
Organism: Candidatus Acidiferrales bacterium; assembly: GCA_035943235.1. GTDB lineage: Bacteria > Acidobacteriota > Terriglobia > Acidiferrales > UBA7541 > DAHUXN01. Next base: position 7,559 of record DASZCH010000219.1, on the reverse strand, counting down.
TTTCGCGGTCCAGAGGACTGGGACATGAACCAGCAGATGAAATTGTCAGCCGCGCGGTTGTCTCGCCGCGCACTTTTTTGCTGCTCTGGAGTCTGACCGCAACGGCCGGGGGAACAGAGTGACAATTTTCACGTAAACTTTCAATCCCGCTTTTACAAGGCAGTTCGATGCGGGTACCCCACACCGGGTTAGCAGCCATGCCAGGATTTTGCCCGCCCGCCGCGGCGGGAATATGCTGACCGACGGGGCAAACAGCTACGGCCACAATGCCGAGAGCGAGATCAAGTCGGCGGCGGGGGTGACGTACACCTATGACGACTTCGGCGCGCGTTGTTACGTCGCGGCTGGGCCGGTGCCTCTCGGCGGACTGGAGTTCGGTTCCCGCGCCGGTGCCGTACGCGAATCCGACCAATCCGCAAACGCTCAACCTCTACGCCATGGTCAGCGACAACCCGGAGACGGGGTCGAAGACTGCACCGCGCAAATCCGCGCGTACCTGCTGATCAAGCGACACGGCGCGGAAACATGTAAGCTTGCGCATCCCCCCTGCGACCAGTTTCCCGTCGCCTCGCTCTGCCCCTTTTACCTGCGCACCCCTTCGTTCCCGTAGCGCACAGCCTCGCTCTTTGAGGTGCGGTCTTTCGCTGCACGTTGCGAGGCGCAGGGATAGATGTAGCGACCGTGGAAGGGGAAAGGATGCAGTGGCGGGTGGCCCACGATTCTCGTGCGCGAGGTAACTGCGAAAGAGTGTACAATCCCCGATTACTTTACGCTTATGATTATGCGACGACGCCTCGGGGTCCTGACTTTAGCAGCGAGCGCCATCGTGCTGGCCTCCTTGGGATGGCGAGTAGAGGGGCAAACCTCGCTGCACGACTTGCCCGCCCGCGCCATTGAACGCTCTCAAATCACCCTGTTAAGTAGCCCTCCTTTTCATCTGCGGGCGACGGTCTTCGAAGCAACGAACCGGGGCAATGACAGCTACGACGCGGATATCGAGGAAGATTGGGCAGCTCCGGACAAATGGCGGCGCACGGTCAAAACGGCAAAATTCTCCGAGACTCTGACTACGAACGGCGACAAGGTTAGTGCCCAGATAGACGGCGATTATTATCCGCATTGGCTGCGCACACTGGCGGACGCAATTTTCGACCCCGGAGCTCCACTACAGGGAGTTGACCTGACCAAGTCTTCAGACAATCCGGTGATATCTCGTCGCGGCAGCGCAGAAACCTGTCGCAGGTTTGGTTATCGCGTCGGTATCGCACCTGCCACGAATACTATTTTCGCATCATATTGCTTCCAGGATGGGTTGCTGGAAAGGGTAGTGAAACCAGGCTATGACGTGGATTATGGCGCCTACAGGAAATTTGGCAAACAACGAGTCGCACGGAAGATCCATGAAGAGATTGAGTCCGGGACCACGTTGGAAGCCGATATCATAGAGCTCAACGAGTCGGCCGCATTGGACGATTCACTCTTTAAGGTTGACCGAGCATCTGGCCCTCTGCGAACCATTGGAGTGACCGAACAAACGTTGCGAGCTGTAGCTCTGTCCCCACCGGATATCCAGTGGCCGACAATTAAAGACGGAAAGCCTGTAGGCAGACTGAGCGTCTATGTTTGCGTTGATCGGCAAGGAAGCGTTCGCGAGATTTATGCCTTAAATTCGGACAACCCCTACATGACGGATGCGGCCAGCAAGCAAGTAATGGCCTGGAAATTCAAGCCAGCTTCTAATAGCGGAGAACCTGTACAGATTGAAGGCATCCTAACGTTCGCCTACCAGACTGAAATTGACTCAAGAGGACGCTCCCGCCACCACTGAGCAAAAAGCCGCAGGGTTCTCGAAATCCGAGGCTCTGCGCTAGCAGAAAGTTTGCGCGTTTTATTTGACCTCCGCGGCGAGCGGGTCGCCCCAGATGTAATGCGCGAACCAGTTCCAGTTTTCCTGCGTTACGGCGCGCAACTCCTTGGGCTTGGTGATGGGATGCCCGAAGCCTTCGTAGAAAACGAGTTTCACCGGCACGCCGCGATCTTTGAGTCCGCGATAGAGCTCCCAAGAATCGGGGACAGGAACGCGCGCGTCTTTGCTGCCCTGTTGAATCAGCGTGGGCGTGTGGGCGTGGTTGATGTAAGTGATGGGCGAGGTCTTGCGATAAATTTCCGGGTCGCTCCACGGCGTGGCGTGCAAATACTGGCGCGTGAAAGGCGTGATGTCCGTGTTGACGTAATAGGTCATCCAGTCGGAAATTCCCGCGCCCACGGAGACGGCGCAGAAGCGGTCGCTGAAAGTGGTGATGAACGCGGAAATATAGCCGCCCTCGCTCCACCCCATCGAGCCGACGCGCTTGGGGTCGATGAAGCCCTTCGAGATGACGTAATCGACGCCGGAAATCACATCGGCGTAATCGCCCACGCCAAGATTGCGGACATTGAGCGCGCGGAATTTCGCGCCGTAACCCGCCGAGCCGCGATAGTTGGGTTCCAGAATCACCGCGCCGCGCGCGGCGAAAAGTTCAATGGGATAGTAGCGGTCCGGCGAACGCGTGGCACGGCTGGTGCCCGTGGGGCCCCCGTGAATTTCGACGAGCAGCGGGTATTTCTTCGATGGATCGAAATTCGCGGGCTTCATCAAGATTCCTTCGATGGGCGTGCCGTCACCGGATTTCCATTCGATCACTTCGCGAGTTCCGAGATGGAAATTCGCGTACTGTGCGGAGAGGTCGGTGAGTTTCTTCGGCGCAGGCGAGTCATCTTTTGTACCAAGCGGCGAAACGTAAACCTCGGGGAAGGCATTGTCGGTCGCGGCGGTGTATGCCATCGAATGAAAATCGTGCGTGAAGGAAAAAGCGCCGGCAATGAGTCTATCGGGGCGCGTGACGCGCGTAATGGCGTCGCTTAGCGGGTCGAGGCGGAACAAATGACTGTAGGTGCGCTGCTCAGCTTCGAAATAGATTCCTTGCGGCGCCCATTCGAGCAGGCGGGGATCCTCGTCGAATTTAGCGGTGAGGATTTTCGGCGTGCCGCCTCCCGCCGGGGCCACGTCAATCGCGGAATTACTGAAGAAAAAATACGGGTCGCCGTTCGAGCTGTTATAGGCGATTTGCGAACCATCAGGCGACCACACGGGATTTTCATTCGGCCCGGGCGTGCCGAGTTTCTTCAGCGACTTATCTGCGACAGTCAAAAAATAAATATCGCGAGTGCCGCCGTCGGCGAGCGCTGGATCGCGCGCCGCGTCAAATGCGATGTGCAAACCATCTGGCGACCAGCGGAAGCTGCCGACGGTGAAATCGTCACCTGAGGTGAGGTGCTGCGGTTTCGGGAGCGCGGAGTCTTCCGCGTCGGGAACGGTAATCACCCAGAGATGCGTCATCGTGTAATCGCCGTCGATAATTTGGAAGTCGCCGTATTTCTTCTTACGCGCTTTGTGCTCCGTCGATTCCGGATCGGGCGCGGAAAACGCGATGCGTTTGCCGTCGGGCGACCACTCGAAATTGCGTACACCTGTTTCGACGTTTGTGATTTGGCGCGCTTCGCCGCCCGTTGGCGAGATCAAGTAAAGCTGCGTCATGTCTTTTTTCGCGTCGGGAATGGATGATGGGCGGTCAGAAAGAAAGGCGAGCCATTTTCCGTCCGCCGACCATCGCGGGTCAGTGCTCGACTTTTTCCCTTCCGTGAGCTGATAAGTTTCTCCCGTCGAGACAACGCTGACCCAGATTTGGCGCACAAATGCGTTTTCGTCCCAGTCTGTGTGCGTTACGAGATATGCGACGTAGCGGCCATCAGGAGAAATGTGGGGATCCGAAACACTTTTCATGTCCAGCGCCTGCTTGATCGACGGCACGGAAGAAGGAACAGATGTGGACTGCGTTTGCGCCACGATTGTCGCGGGCAGACAAATTAGTGCGCACAGTGCGCAAAGAATCCATGAGAACAATTTGCTCATTGCATTTCTCCTGGTTGCTGATGTTAAGGCGCCGAATGATAGCAGAAACGTGTTGCTCAGTGGCATGCCAGTAATGAGGGACCTTTCGTTTCCCGGGATAAACGGGTGAGAGGCTGCACCCACTCAAAACGCAGGTTTACATTCCATGCGGCGTCAACGGTATACTACGCAGTTTCGACGAGGAGAAATTATGACGCGGCGTTTGGCGGGGATCGGAAGCGTGGCGATTTTGGTTGGCGCGATATGTGTTGCGTCGAGCGCAGGAGGCGCGGACGCGAATGTGCGGATAGGCGATCTGAAGCAACAGGACCATGCAAGCAAGACACAAAGCACGACGAGAATGGGACTGGCGGCGGAAATGCGCGAGGCGACGTTGAATTTGGCAGCGCCGCAAGCTACGCAGATGCAAAACGTGGCGCAAACGGGCGGAGCGGAGTTGAATTTGCTCCCGCGGCCGCGCGAGGTCAAGGAAGTCGGGGGCGCCACATTTTTGGTGACGCGACGCACGCGGATCGTGGTGAGCGGCGCGCTGGGCGGCAGGAATTTCGAGGGCGCGCAAATGCTGGCCGACGAAATCGCGCAATGGATTGGTGCACAGCCGAAAATCTCGGCCGAACGCGAGATGCCCGGCTCGTCCGACATGATTTACATTGGCGACGCGACGAAAGACGGCAAATTGCGCGACGCGCTTGAAAAACAGGGTCTCTCGATGGGGAAGGGATTCGACGAGCAGGGCTACGCGATTTCGGCGGACAAGCGCCGCATATTGGTCGGCGGAGCGAGCGCGGAGGGCGCGTTTAACGGCGTGCAAACGCTGCGGCAACTGTTGCGTCCGGCAAACGTAAGCAGCGTGGCCGAAAAAACAGGTTCCTCGGCGCGGTTCGAAAATACGGCGACCGGCCTCGGAATGACAAGCGAAAAGAAGGTTGGCGAGCTGGAATGTCCGGCAGTTGCGATTCGCGATTGGCCGGCAATGAAGTGGCGCGGCGTCAGCATCGACATCAGCCGAGGGCCGATTCCGACGCTGAAATTCATGGAGAATCAGATTCGCGTCCTCGCCGGATTCAAAGTGAATATGTACGCGCTGTATATGGAAGACGTGTTCACGGTGCCAGGGAACGAGATTTTCGCGCCGCCAGACGCGTTGACGTCGGATGAGATGAGCGAGCTGGTCTCGTACGCACAAAAATATTACGTGACGGTCGTGCCGGAGCTCGAAACGTACGGGCATTTGCACAACGTGCTGCGCTACGACGTCTACAGCCAGCTTGCGGAAGTTCCTCACGGCTCGGTGCTGACGCCAACGCAGCCGGGAAGTTACGATCTGCTGGAGAAAATGATCGCGGCGATGGCTCCAATTTTTAAGGGGCCGTTTTTTCATATTGGCGCGGATGAGACATTCGAGCTCGGCCAGGGCCAAACGAAGGAGCTGATCGCGCAGAAGGGTTTGGGGCAGGTCTACCTCGAGCACATCGCGAAATTGGACGCAATGCTGAAGCCGTATCACAAGCAGACAATGTTCTGGGCGGACATTGCCGAGAAGTTTCCGCAACTGCTGCCGACTCTGCCGAAAGACATCATCGCGGTGGTGTGGACCTATGGCAACAAGGATTCTTATGATGCGCGGCTTCAGCCATTCCGCGACGCGGGCCTGCCGCTGTTTGTTTCGCCGGGGATCAGCAATTGGCGGCACGTTTATCCGGACTTCAACGGCGCGTATTTGAATATCCGCAATTTGACGCGCGACGGACAGAAATTTGGCGCGCTGGGAATGTTGAATACGGATTGGAAGGATTGGGGGGAAGCGCTCGGCGGAATGGATTGGCCGGGATTTGTGTTTGGTGCGGCGTGCGCTTGGCAGCCGGGCGAATCGTCGATCGACGAATTTCGCGACAGCTACGACTGGGCGTTTTACCGCAACACGGACCATACATTCGAGGACATTCTCGACAAACTGGCGGCGACGAATACCCTGCTCGACGGAGTGAAACTCAACGGCACTTATACTTCGTACTTCTGGGCCGATCCGTTTTCGCAGGTGGGCGCGGATTACGCGGAGAAAGCCGCGCCGGTGACGCATGACGTGCGCGTCAATGCAGAGCAGGCGTGGCAGTCGCTGCTTGCGAATCGCGGAAAGGCGCGCGAGAACGCGGAAACGATTGACGATTTGATTTTCGCGGCGCACCGGCTGGACGCTCTGGGATTGAAACTCGAATACACGAAGGAGATGAGCGAGAGTTACTGGGACGCGTTCATGGATATGGGCAACAGGCGGCGCGTGGAGCACGACCTGGGCGTGTTGAGCACGATGAATGGCGACTTGCAGGATTTGCGCGAGGAAATGACCGGATTGCGCGATGATTATGCGAAGCGCTGGCGCGCGGAGAACAGGGAATTCTGGCTCGGCAACGTGACAATACGTTATGACGCGATGGCGAATAAAGTGCAGGACAAAATCAACGCGATCGAGCAGTTGAAAGATAATTATTCGCGCCTGGGAGAATTGCCGTCTCCCGAGAGCATGGGATTTTTTCTGCGGCCGGCGCCATTGCCGTTGCGCCCACAGTAAGCCTTCTCTCAGATCTCAAAAACAAACGCCGTGCGAAGCCTGGATGGCCGCGCACGTAGCCCGTATCGCGGGTGCGAGGCGCCGCAACGGGCCATGAGTGACTAGAGACACCGGCGCGGCATCGAAGTTATGCCTGGAGATGCCGGCTCAGCTTCAATTTGTGGAGGAGGAGAGCATGTCGAGTCCCGCAAGCATCGGCAAACATCCGATACATCCCATGTTGGTAGCGTTTCCGATTGGATTGCTGGTGTTCTCGCTGGTATGCGATCTGATTTTCGTGTTTGGCTCGCACGAGCCGGTGTGGAGCGAAGTAGCGCTCTATACGATGGGTGGCGGAATTATCGGAGCAGTGCTCGCGGCGCTCCCGGGGTTCATTGATTTTCTGTCGATCCACGAACGCGAAATGAAAAGCATCGCGTGGAAGCACATGCTGATCAACGTTGGCGCGCTGCTCGTTTTCATCGGAGACTTCTGGGCGCGCGTCGGGGGAACAGTGAGCAGGACGACGACGGTGACGCTGTCGGTGATTGGCGTGATCCTGTTTGGAATTGGCGGGTGGCTCGGTGGAAAAATGGTGTATGAGAAGGGAATGGCGGTTGAGGCGGTCGAACAGTTGTCGAAACAACTCGAACGAGCGAAGCGCGCGTAGGGAAAGCGGCAGTTCGTGGTCGAGAGTTGGGAACCGATCGTGCCAGTGGGAAGAAAAAGCAAGAACAACATCCCTCGACAAGAGCCTCAAAAACTGCCGGCCTGAAGGCCGCCGCTACAACGCAAGTATCTATCTTCAGTGCAAGCCCTTCCTTCGTCAGGATAACAGGATGGGGCACCTGGTCCCTGACGAAGGCAAAAACGAAAAGCTAGTCGTAGTATTCCTGGCCGAGGTGGGTGATTAAGTCCTCGCCCATCATCCAGCGGAGGGTGTTTTTGAGCTTCATGGACTGGATGAAGAGGTCGTGCTCGGGATAAAGCTCGGGCGCGCACATGGGCGATTTGAAGTAGAAGCTGAGCCACTCCTGAATGCCACGCATGCCCGCGCGT
>DASZCH010000218.1:0-7778 GCA_035943235.1 Candidatus Acidiferrales bacterium | reverse complement strand
CGCTTGGATCGATGGCGTCAATTCTTCCGGTTACAAAGCGGGCGTCTATTGTTCCGGCATTGCAGTGCAAGAATCCGCCGGCGTCGAAATCATCACCGCAAACGATATCCAGAAAAGCGCCCAGGGCCGCAAAATTGATTTCTTCATCTACAACGACGTTTGCCCGCCGGCGCCCGGCTGTGATCTCGACACTGTGCCTCTATTGCCCAACCAGAGCGGCGTGTCCTCCGCTAGAACCTGGCAATTCGCGCAGTCGCCGCGCCGGCCTGAATTCACCGCGCTCTGCCCCTACCAATATAATTCTGACGGCAATTGCTACGCTCCGCTGCCCGGAAACCAAAAGGTATTTGTGGACCTGGACTCCGCCGCGTCGCCCGATCCCTCGCACGGCCGGTGAATACGGATAAAAGTTTGGGCGGAAATTTACTGCGTGGCGGTCTTTTCGCCGAGTTTGCGCATGCGCTCGCGCAATTTCTGGCGTAGGCCCGTGGGCGCGTTGGGATTGAACGCCACCAAATACCACAATGGCTGCGTGCGATCCTTGCTGAGAGCCGTCAGCGTCGCCGCGTCGGCGTTCGGATGTCGGGCGATATTTTCGCGGATCGCGGCGTACTCATGCTTCGCCAAACGTCGCAGCGTCTTCGCGGAAACTTTCGGATGCTCGCTAATCAGCCGGAGCAGGTAGAAATCTTCCTTCGGAGCTTCGCGCGACAGCTTTTCCAGCGCTTCTGCCTTCACTTCGGCGCTCAGAACGAAGCCGACTTTCTCATCCCATGAAGTGTTGATGCGGTTGAGTTCCTGCGTGCGCGCATGGATAAGTTGCTCGATCACGCGCCGCTCCTGTTCCAGCCGCCCGTGAGGCAGCGCGCTATGCTCCACCGAATCGAGCACGCGCAACAGATGCTGCCGTTCACCGAAAACCACCTGAGAAGTTCGCGGAGCCTTCGCTTTCCCTGCGTTATGCACCAAGTCCGAGCGTCTCATGATCCCCTCACTGCTCTCCGCATGCGAGCGACGCCGCAAGATTCCACTTTGTATTTATGGCGGTATGCCCCCAAGTATGCGGCTTCTATTTATGCCTCGCGCGCTGCGCGCTTTTCTTTCGTCACCGATTATGTGTCCCGTGGACAATGCTGTAAAGCCGCGGCGTGCGCGAAGTTCCTCGATTGCAATACCCTCTCTGGCACTACATCTGAAACCGCACCGGCCCGGTACACCACATCGGCCCACGCCAATCCGCACGCGTGCCTCACCTATGGTGTTGATGGGATGTTCCAATACGGGTAACTTTGAGCTGCACAATATTTTGATTCACGAGGGAGCAAGTGCCGATGAGCGCTTTTGAAGAGCACCGCGACGAACTCGAGCATTACGAAACGATGATGGGCCCGCAGCGCGGCCGACTCGCTGTTTCGCTCGACATGCTGACGAACGCCATGGTCCTCGTTGGCCAGCATGGAGTCTATTGCCACGCCGCCGGAAATCCCGCGACGCCCTCAATGGATATCCGCATCATCAGTTCCGAATTGCAGAAGGCCAAGCAATTAATTCAAAGCGTCATGGAATCTCTGCGCGCCGAACGCGACGCCCGCCTCGGCACCAAATAACGCCCGCTAACTTCAGTTCTTTCAAACCCATCGAATCTGAAAGAACCAGAATCGCTTCGCGCGCGTGACGAAACGCCGCCTGAAGACTTGTCGCGGCGCGCACTGCCGTCGAACAGTCCGCGTCACGGAATTCATTTCCGCATAACACTGTGCGCCTCACCCACGCTGAAGAAACGGATTCGACTCACGTTCCTCCGCGAGGGTTGTTGTAGGCCCATGCCCCGGAAAAACAATCGTCTTATCTGGCAACGCGAGCAATTTCGCCCGAATCGAGCGAATAATTTCCGGATACGAGCCGCCCCACAGATCCGTGCGTCCAATCGAGCCTGCGAAAAGAGTGTCTCCGGCAAACAGCCACGGTGACGAATTGTCACCGTGCACGTTTGCCTTCACAGATTGCCCAGCCGTCGCGCGATTCCCTTCCTCTTTGGACGCGGCGAACGGCAAATACAAGCTGACGCTCCCCGGTGTGTGCCCGGGCGTGTGCAAAACGCGCGCTTCGTATCCGCCCCAACGCACCACGTCGCCTTCCGCGAGCAAATCGTCAATCTTCGCGAGCGGAGGCGGCGCGACTCCCAAAAACTGCGATTGAATATCCATCGCGCGATACAAATCGAGGTCGCCTTCATTCATCAGCACCGGAGCGTGCGTCACGTCGTGCAGTTTCTTCAACCCGCCGACGTGATCGATGTGCGCATGTGTGCTCACAATAGCCGTAACTTTCAGTTTATGCTTCGCGAGCAGCGCCAGGATGCGCTCGACCTCGTCGCCCGGATCGATCACGATCGCTTCGCGCGTCTCCGGATCCCCGAGAATCGAGCAGTTGCATTGCAGCATCCCGACGGGAATAATTTCGTGAATCAATTGCGTCGTCATTTTTGCCAGTATAGCAATAATTCCACATCGGCCCGCGACGCGAGCCCCTGGACACGAATCGAATAGCGGCAACCACCAATTTCGTGTCATTCCGAGGAGTTTGCCTGCCGGAGGCAGGCTGCGCGACGAGCCTGCCTGCCGCAGGCAGGGAATCTGCTTCGCTCGCAGCCGCCCGCGACGCGAGCCCCTCGGACACTAATCTAATAGCGGCAACTACCAATTTCGTGTCATTCCGAGGAGCAACCGCGACGAGGAATCTGCTTTGCCTTTTCCTTTGCGGCAAAGAGGAATCCCGTTCGGTAGGCTCCTAAGCGCGCGCCGCCGTGAGTCCATCTGCTAAGATTGAACCAGCGGCCCGCACGCCGCGTTCATCATGGCCATCGACACGCCACTAAAATCCGAGCACGAAAGGCTCGCCGCTACCTTCGCTGCATTTTTCGGCTGCACGTTGCCGCGCGACTACGGCGATGTCGCGCGCGAATACAAATTCGCTCGCGAATCCGTCGCCCTACTCGACAAAAACTATCGCGCCGTGATTTCATTCACAGGACAAGACCGCGCGCGCTACCTGAACGCGATGCTCACCAACAACATTCGCGACCTCGCGCCCGGCCACGGCAACATTTCGCTTTTGCTCAGCCCGCAAGGGCGCATCATGGCCGAAGTCGAAACACTCGCGACCGAAAATCGCCTGCTCGTCATTTCCCATGCAATGATTCGACAGCGCCTCATCGAAACATTCGAAAAATTCATCATCATGGACGATGTAACTCTCGAAGACCTCACCGACCGCACCGGCACGCTCGCGCTCGAAGGGCCGAAAACGCCCCCTATCGTGCGCGAACTCTGCGGCCTTGATCTCAATTCTCTCGCCGAACTCGGCCACGCGGAAGCTATCGCAAGAAAAGCCGAAGCCATCGCAAAAAAAGACGGGTCGGAGATTCCCTGTCGCATCGTGAAATATTCGCGTGGAGCAATTCCCGGCGCCGACTTCATCGCCGCCCGCGAACACTTGCCCGCGCTCTGGAATTTGCTTCTCGAAGCAGCGCGGCGTCACGGCGGCGGCCCCGTCGGATACGCCGCGATAAATATTTTGCGCCTCGAAGCGGGAACTCCGTGGTACGGCGTCGATTTCGACGAAAATCAAATCCCGCACCAGGCGGCGCTCGAAAAAACGCATATCAATTTTTCGAAGGGCTGCTACACGGGACAAGAAATCGTCGAGCGCGTGCGTTCGCGCGGCCACATTCAGCGCCAACGCGTGATGCTATGTTTTGTCGGCGACGCGGTCCCGAATTTAGGCGAGCCGCTTTTCGCCGACGCGGAAACACCCGCAGAAGCTCGTGCAGAACGTGTAGAAGTCGGCTTCGTCACTAGCGCCGCAAAATCTCCCGCAACCGGCGCGATTATTGGCATGGGATACGTCCGCCATGAACATGCCGCGCCCGGCGCCACACTCACATGGAAAAACGGCGAAGCAGAAGTCGTCGAATTACCGTCAGCTCAAAAGAAAGCAGATTCGTGCGGATAACTTAGTCGCTGATGCCGGGCGCATCGCCCGGATTTCTGTTCTTCCCGATATTGATGGCTTCGAGGAAGCTGCCGCTTTCCTTGTCGATTTTCCGCTGCAATTGCATCAGCGCGTAGAGCAGCATCTCCGGACGCGGCGGGCACCCGGGAACGTACACGTCCACGGGAATCACCTGGTTCACGCCCTGCACGACGGCGTAATTATTGAACACGCCGCCGGAAGTCGCGCAAACGCCCATCGAAATCACCCACTTCGGCTCGGGCATTTGATCGTAGAGCTGCTTGATCACCGGCGCCATTTTCACCGAAACGCGCCCGGCGATAATCATCAGGTCAGACTGGCGGGGCGAGCCGCGAAAAACTTCCGCGCCAAAACGCGCCACGTCGAATCGCGAAGCGGCGAAGCACATCATCTCAATCGCGCAGCACGCCAGCCCAAACGACATCGGCCAAATTGAGCTGCGCCGCGCCCAGTTCACCAGCTTGTCGAGCTGCGCGAACAAAATCCCTTCCTTCTTCAGGAAATTTGTCGCCTCTTCGGGCGTCTCGAGCGTCACGCCTTTTGCGAGTTGCACGGCCATTCGCGCCTCTCCTTGCTACACATTCATTTTCCCACTTTGCCGACGCCAGTGCAAATACAGAGCGATGAGAAGCGTCAGTGCGCGGCGGACGATGCGAGTGTTCCGTCCGACCACTTCGCAACAACCACCATGAAAATGGCTTCCGGTTCCGGCATGTCGGTGTACTGCGAGTTGAATATAACGGGCGAGCCGGAAACGTTCGCACCCCAACTGGCTGCGTCTGCTTTGGGAACGCTAAACATCAGGTGGGGATGCCAATGCCCCACGCCGTCGCCCAGATCGCTATCCTTCGACAGCATGTAGGACATTGCGCCGGGCTCTGGTGCCGGCAATTCGTGTTGTGCAACCTGGCTAGTAATTTTTTCGCGAAGTTGAGCCTTGGTCAGTCCAGCTAAGACCATCTTGGTTCGATTCAAAGTGTAAGGAAGAATGGAGCGCGTGGCCGCCGGGTTGTAGCAGATTGGGCCGCGAACCTTAGGATTCCAAAACTCCGGGTTATCAAAGGGATTCATCCAGGCGCGTTCCACCAGGCAGGTAAAGCCGTTTGTGCCCTTGATGGCAACGTCATAACCCTTGCGTCCGAGGACGAGGACCGTGGCATCGTGGGCGATCGCTTTGGGGGCCGCGCTTTGCGCGAGAGCGATTTCCGCGCTGCGCTCCGGCATCAAATACTGATCGACGGGAGCCATTTGCGCCGGCCAACGTTCCTGCGACCGAACCCTCGAAGCTCCCAGGAGCAAAACAACTGCTGCAACTGACAGCCCGACTGACAGGCTGACTGACAGGTCAAGGACCTGGAACCTCTTTGGCTTCATCACTGCCTCCTTCTTTCTTCCTCTGACGAGAAGCTCAGCCCATCTTCCTGGATTTTATGCCTTGACGAGCCGTCCTTAGCACGCCCCGTCGAACGCAGCGTAAAGCCCGTCACGGGCGACCCAAGGTCGCCCCTACGGATCCGAGACAGGGTATCAAACTCGCCGAACAATCTTTCGAAAATTGCTTGCACCGGAGGCAGCGCAAATGTGCCGCAAAAAGCCGGTGTCCGGAAATGAACGGACGGGCAAGAAAAATAACGAAAAAACTCGATTAGAGATGAGTCCAATCTTTTGTTTTGTGCGAGTTGCATGGAGTTCTAATTTCCCATAGAAACTCGATTAGAATTCCCGACACGGCGGGCAAGTAGAAAGCTCATAACCGCCTTCGCCGGAATGCTGCTACGGCGCTTCATGAAAACAAAAAGCCGCGTCTCCGCGGCTCGACTCCGTTTCTCTTTCATCTTTTTTCCCGTTCGGCTGGAATATTCAGTCGAAGATACTGTTTACCATAGAGTTAACTAAAAGTCAAGGAAAAACGGCACCCTGTTTTTCTGCGACTTCTTCGCGGCGGCCGCTTTTGACTCTTACTGCAACGGCGCACCCGGCGTAGAATATCGGCCGATCCTCACTTAAGCCATGAAACTATCTGAACGCACGCTCGAGGAGCTAGCCAAGATGGTAGTTGGCGATGCGAAGTACTTTCCATATCGGAGCAGCTCGTACATCACTCGATTCTTTTCCCGATGTGGCTTGTCCTTTGTTCACGATGGCACCACACGTGCTTTCTGGACCAAGGAGCGGCTCACCGAACTCGATCTTGGCAATGGCCAGTCGGCTGATCTCCCCTCGGACGATCTTTGCCGCGTGATCTCGGAGCTTTTCGAGGAGGACGATTTCGAACGTCACAACGATCAACTTTCAAGGCGCGGGGACACCGATCCGGACCACATCGCTGATCTCAAGCAAGCTTTGGCCGCGTTCAACAAGCTAGTTCAGCGCCAGGGGCTAATTGCTTATCAGGACGGTTCCGGTCGCTGTTATCTTCGGAGCACCGGAACAGGCGTCAGCACCGCGACTTTCTCACAGATGTCCCGCCCTCTTTCGCAGCAGGAGATTGAGCAGCGACAAAAGTTAGCAGCGTTTCTCGAAGGGGCTAGCGAGGACGATTTCATTGAAAAGGTTCTCGTCCCACTTTTTCAGCGCCTCGGCTTTCGACGCGTGAGTCCGACAGGGCATAAAGACAAATCGCTGGAATTCGGGAAAGACCTCTGGATGAAGTTTCAGCTCCCAACGAGCCACTGGCTGTATTTTTGTGCTCAGGTCAAGAAGGACAAGATTGATTCAAATAATGCGAGCGGAACAAAGAATGTCGCGAGCGTGCTCAACCAAGCGCGGATGGCCATCGATCATCCGATTTTTGATCCAGAGGCTAATCGCAAGGTCCTGCTGGACCACCTGTTCCTGATCTCTGCTGACGAGATTACGAAAGCGGCGAGAACCTGGCTGGTAGAGCAACTCGATGCGGGGCAGCGACGCCACATCGTATTCATGGACCGGGAGGAACTGCTCGATCAGTCCGCGCGCATCCTGCTTGATCTGCGGATCGATGAGCCCACGATTACGGATGACGCCATTCCGTTCTAAGCGACACGCTACGCGGGACGCGAAGGCCGCGACTCGGGGAGTCGCGCGGGCAGGGCGAGCCCTGCCCCTACGAAGGAAAAGGCACGCCGCAGGGTCTTGGATACGCCTTCGTTCTTCACGGTAAACAAACAATGCGCGCGCGGACGATTTCGTGCGGGCCGATGCGGCAGCAACAGATATACAATTCCTCACATGCAGGGCAATATAAGTCTTTCACGCCGCTCGATACGGCTTCGCAAATACGACTATTCCCAAGCCGGATGCTATTTCTTCACGAGCTGTGTGACGAATCGCAAATCCATTTTCGGACATATTATCGGCGACAAAATGGAGTGCAATCGCGCGGGAGAGGCGGTTTGGAACGTCTGGCGCGAATTACCTGTGAGGTTTCCTATTGTGGATTTGGATGCGTTTGTCGTGATGCCAAATCATGTACATGGAATTTTGTTGTTATGTCCACCCAAAACGGGGGGCAGGGCAAGCCCTGCCCCTACCAACGCCATCGTAAACGCAGGTCGTAGGGGCGACCCTTGGGTCGCCCGTCGCGATTCTCCGAATCGCGCTCATCATCGCGGTCATTTCGGGGATATTATCGGCGCGTTCAAGTCTCTCTCGGCCGTCGCTGTCAATGGCGTGCTTCATCAAACTGGATCGATCTGGCAACGGAACTATTATGAACACGTCGTGCGGAATGGCGAGGACCTTGATGCCATCCGCCTTTATAT
>DASZCH010000217.1:0-1818 GCA_035943235.1 Candidatus Acidiferrales bacterium | reverse complement strand
GTCTTAGGTTGTTCATGGCTCGTTGAAGGTCGGTTTTGCGAACCGAGACTACAAAATGGATAAGGGGACGGCGTTTCAGGAACGGAGACAACATCCACACCGTGGAGAGTAGAAGGGAAATCCACGACGAAGCTCTCTTTTCAAAGGATTCCTTACAGTGGAATGGGATCCCGGCAGAATCCAAGATTTTCATAATTCGATCCAATTGCTTTCTCTGGTCTCCTTCCCACGCCGTGACCACGGGAACAGCGGCGGCCTCCTGCGGTGAAGACACGAGAGCGATTTGGCAGTCACTGCACGTTGAAACGCCTTGGCGGTACTCGGCCTTGCAAAGCGGGCAGAGCATATTCGAGCGAAAGTTTACAAGGTTTTCTTTTCGATGGCGACCTTATTCGTTTTGGAAGAAGGCAGGTTTTTCGCGAAGCAGCGACGCGGCGGGCAAGCCGTCGAGAAGGAAATGAAAATAAATTAGGCCGGCGTAGGACTTCCAGGGAGCGATTAGCTTGCGCGTTTTTTCGTAGCTCGGACGTTTGCGGAGGTGGAGATGTTCTTGGAGTTTGTTCCAGGCGCCGACGTCATCGCCGGGGAAAATATTGAGGCGGCCCATGCCACGGAGCAGCGCGTACTCGGCGGACCAACGGCCAACGCCGCGAATGGCGGTGAGGCGCTCGAGCACGGCGGCATCATCGAGATCGTTGAGTGATTCGAGATTCGTTTCGCCGGAAGCGATGGAACGACTGAGTTCGAGGACGGCACGCTCTTTTTGCTGGCTGTAGCCCATGGCGCGCAGAGTGCCGGACGGAACGTTGGCGATATCTTCGGGAGAAGGGCAAGCCCGCCCTGGCGGATAAGCGTTTAACGCATCGGTGGGCGGATGGGCGGCTTTACCGAAATTCTGCACGAGGCGATTGAGAAGCATGATGCCGACGTGAAGAGACACTTGCTGGCAGGAAATAGCGTTCAAAAGAGCTTCGAAAATAGTGGGATAGCGCGGAGGCTTGAAACCGGCGAACGCGGTGATAAGGGGCTCGAAGTGCTTTTGCGTTCGCGCGAGCGCATAGAACGCGTCGAGATTGATTTGAGTGCCGAGAAGTCGGGCGATTTTGTTGCGTAGAATTGTTTCGGAGCCGGCGGGAATGTTTTCTGTTGCGGTAGCCGTGACGGTTAGGCGCGGTCGCGATGGCGGGCCGATTTGCTGAACGGCGAGTTCAACGATAGTGTTTTCGAGCGGAAGCGCGCGCCGATACGTTTGGCCATCCCAACGGTCGAGAACATTTTCGGGGCGGCGGCGAAGGACCCATGCGGTGAGGTCGAGGCGGAACGGCGGCACGGGGCGGATCTCAAACGAAATTGCGCAGGGCGCGAGAAGTGAGCGGGCTGCGGCGGAGACTGGCATTAGTTTTCTTGGGACCCTTCGTGCATTTGATATCATCTACCGATGTAGCCGCAGTGACAAGTGACGAGCGGCGAGTGGCTGGTGAACGACACAGGCAAGAGCCGAATGCGTTGAGGCGAGAAAGGCGGTAGGGAATGGCGACGCTGATTCCAATGAAGCTGAAAGAGCGGAAGGAAGTTGCGAAAGGGACGATGGCTTTTCTGCTGGAGAAGCCCGCGGGATTCGAGTTCAAGCCGGGGCAGGCCATGGAAGTGAAACTGGAAAATCCTCCGGAGACGGATGCGGAGGGAAATTCGCGCGCGTTCTCGATTGCGAGCGCGCCTTACGAGCCGTACATCATGTTTGCGACGCGGATGCGCAGTTCGGCGATGAAAAACAGCTTGAAGAAAATTCCGCTGGGGACAGAGTTACAGGTGGATGGG
>DASZCH010000216.1:0-35516 GCA_035943235.1 Candidatus Acidiferrales bacterium | reverse complement strand
ATGTACAGCCGTGATCTTGAATTGCGTGTTCGCCGCAGGCGGCAATTGAATTGCAATGCGGAACAAGCCGTAGTGCCGCACAAGATCAAAGTTCAGGGCATTTCCTGCCGTAGTTGTTGGGCAGACGGCGCCATCAACTTTCGCAAAAAGCGGGTCGTGGCCGTTTGTACGTTCATAAACGCTCTCCGCACTTGCCGCGCTCAAGCCCATCGCGTTTCCCACCACATGGCACGTCGCACACGTGCGGCCGTTAGTCCCCAGAGATTGGAAGAATGGCCCGTTCTCTTGAAATTTGCCTGTCGCGTTGAACGTTTCCATCAAGCCGCTTGAATCCCTGAAGGGAAATAGATTTGGCAACGTCACAGCCGCCACTGTCGTCGCTATCGCGGCCATAATCGATAGTGCCAAACCGACGCGAAACCTTACGCGAAAATGAATACCCTTGCTAATCTTGCACACCATGTCCCCGTCCTCCCTTTTGGATCCGTGGCAATTTGTCCACCCTCAGGTTTGCGGGATTGAGCCACAGTGGGCGGCTTGCGGTCAATCGCACGGAGGTGAAATGCTATAATCTGATGGTGACCGTCTTTCTTACGCAAACCAAAAGAGTTATCGGCTTGATTTTAGCCGGCGTGTCAGTATAGAATCGTGAAACAGTCTCGAAATTGTTTTTCCGGCTTCCTTTAGCCCAGGAAACTCCCATGCCCCAGACTGAAGACCGCCGTCAACTCCGCTTTGGCGATTTTGCAGTCAATCCTCGCGCGCGAACCCTTCACCGCCTCGGCATTCGACTAAAGCTTCACCGCCAGCCATTTGAACTCCTGCTCCTGCTGCTGGAATACCACGGCGAGGTGGTCACACGCGAACAATTGCAGGCCAAGCTCTGGCCGAGCAATACCTTTGTCGATTTCGAGCATGGCCTAAATACGGCGATCAAGAAGCTTCGCCAAACACTCGGCGATTCAGCTGACGAACCCCGCTTCATTGAGACCGTTCCGCGAATCGGATACCGCTTCATCGCACAGGTAGATGCCGCCTCGGAACCTGTACCCCAAGTCGCTCTCGACCTTCACACACCGGCGGAGCAGGCCGGCGGCAAGAGCGCATTTCGTGACCGTATCGCGCAGATGTTCACTATGCGGAAATGGCAGGCCGTTGTTATTGCTTCTCTTGTGCTTGTTATTGGCCTCGGTGCTTATTTTGTGCTGCGACGTTCCAGAGTTGACGCTCGGCCAGCTGACGAAAAAATTATGCTGGCGGTGCTTCCCTTCGACAATCTGACGGGAGATGCCGGGCAGGATTACTTCAGCGACGGTCTGACCGAGGAAATGATCTCCCAGCTAGGACGCCTCGAACCAGAACACATCGGAGTAATCGCGCGTACTTCGGTGATGTACTACAAAGATCGGCCGGAACCCTTGGACAAGATCGGCCAGGAACTGGGAGTCGCATATGTATTGGAGGGGAGCGTCCGCCGCGACTCGCAGAACGTACGAATTAGCGCTCAGCTGATTCAAGTGAAAGATCAGACGCACGTCTGGGCGCGCCAGTACGATCGCCAACTGGGCAGTTTATTGTCTTTGCAGGGTGAAATCGCACAGGAAATCGCGGATGAAATCCAGCTCGCTCTCGACGGCTCTCATAAGCGGGTTGCTGCAAACCCTCCGCCTGCGGCATCTTCGACCTCATACGAAGCGTATGATTTCTACCTCAAGGGCCTGTACTTCTGGAATAAAAGGACCATATCGGGTTTTCAACAGGCCATCCAATTCTTTCAGAAGTCGATAAACAAAGATCCGCGCTACGCCAAAGCCTATGCCGGGTTGGCCGATTCCTACGCGATGATGTGCAGCTACAACGCCGCGCCACCAAGTGACTTGATGCCCAAGGCGCGCGCGGCGGCCCTGACGGCGTTACAACTTGACGACAGCCTGGCGGAAGCCCACACAGCCCTGGCGATTGTTGCCCAGAACTACGATTGGGACTGGCAAACGGCGGATAAGGAATACCGCCGGGCAATCCAATTGGATCCCCAATATGCCACTGCTCACCAGTGGTACGCCGAAAGCCTGGCATTCCAGGGACACTTTAATGAGGCCCTCGCCGAAAGCGAGCGTGCCCGCCAGATTGATCCCCTTTCCCTCATCGTTGCCGCCGACAATGGCGCAATCTTGTATTTCTCGCGCCAATATGATCGTGCGATTGAGCGCCTTCGCTCGGTACTCGACATGGAACAAGGCTTCCCCCGAGCTTCTATCTTGGTTTTCGTCTACGCGCAAAAGGGAAGCTTCGCCGATGCTCTTAACAGCGTAAACAAGTGGCCCAATGGCCGGAACATGCCGTGGGAGTGGGCGATGGAAGCTTATATTTATGGACGATCAGGCCAGAAAGCCCTGGCTGAGCGCGCTCTAATGCGGCTCGAAGAAGAAAACCGGCACCGGCAAGTGGACCAGTCTGCAGTCGCGGCGGCCTATGTTGGGGTGGGCAAAAAGGACGAAGCGATCGCGTGCTTGCAAAAGGCCTTGACTCAGCACTTAAGTGTTCTCACCACTCTAAAGGCCGACCCAGTTTACGATCCCCTTCGCGCCGACCCGCGCTTCCAAGCCATCCTCCGCCGCGTCGGGCTCGCAGAATAAACGCCATCCGGCCCGACCGCTCTGCAAAATAACCTGCCTCTGACTGTTCACGAAATAGTGGTTGTTTTCAGCCACCTTGAGCCTCCTGAAATACGATGCAAGTCACTCATTTACAATAGTATAGAGAATCAACGGATTGCGTTCTGCCTGCATCTAATCTTATGGAATCCGAGAGCCAAGCGACTTGAAGAAACGGCGGAAAAGGAGAACCAGAATGAATAACTTCACGGGGAGACTTACAAAGTGGGTTGGAGTCGCCGCCCTGGCATTGGCCACGGCGGTCGTGGCGCCGAACGGGCTGGCGGCCTCACCTCGGACGACGCCGCAAAGAATTACGCAGGACAGTGCCAAATACAGCGCGTATCTCAACAAAGAAGTTCACCATCGGCTTGCCATGCTTCCGTGGTATGGCGTGTTCGATAATCTTTCATACACCATCAACGGGAACGACGTGACTCTCAGCGGCCAGGTGGTCCGATCGGCCACGAAAAGAGATGCGCTTGCCTCGGTGAAGCACATCGAAGGCGTGGGCAAAGTGGTGGACAACATCACCGTGCTGCCGCCTTCTGGATTTGACAACCAAATCCGTCGTGCGGAATATCGCGCGATCTTTTCGGAAGCCTCGCTCAGCGGTTATTCGATGGGCGTGAATCCCGCGATTCACATTATCGTGAATAACGGGCACGTGACGCTCGAAGGCTACGTGGATAACGAGACGGACGTTCATCTCGCCACGCTCCGTGCGAATTCCGTGCCGAACGTCTTCTCGGTGACCAACAATCTAAAGGTCGCGCGAAACGGCTGAGTTTTGACTCTACAAAACCGGACGCCTCGCGAGAGTAGAATAGAGTCGCTCCGATAATAAGTAACGGGCTCGGCAGGGGCCGAGCCCGTTTTTTTTTCCTTACAAAACACGCCGCAACGCTTTTGAAAACCTTACCCATCCTGTCTATTGCGTATCGCTCGCGCTCTTTACATCCTGCCGCAATTGCATTGACAGCACCGTGTACTGCCGTTCCTTATCGTCGCCTTCCGGGACGCGCAAAAATAATTTGTCTTTGTGGATACGGAATTCCACTCGTTCGCCGACAGGCAGCAATACCGGATGCTTCTCGTCCTTCGGACGAATGCGGTAGACGATGCGATCCGTCTGCAGCGAATATTCCTGGCAGAGCATCTCCTGCGTTTTCACGTGCCCTCCGTCTGTTCCGAAAATTTCACCCGCCACAGTCTTTCCGCTGTTCTGCGCGTACCCGCACGAAGCCGAATCCATCGACAGCAAAACGCCCTTGTCATAACTGGGCGCATCCTTCGCGAACGTGATGGGCGCGATCAGTAGGGCCGCGCCCGCCAGCGCGATTCCAATTCTCATGGCAATCCTCCCCAGATGTTCTCGAGCGAACTGTGTTTCGTCGCTCTCAGTCATAAGGGTAATCAGCACGCGATTTGATATACCCGCTTTTCTCGTCGACTAACATGATCGCGCAACCTTTAGTTTCAATGAGTTAGGGGCGTCGTATGCGGGGTCGATGGGAACAGAAGACTCCAGGAGAGTGCGATGCGTTTGGCGAATGGTTCCGCACTCGCTACGATGCTGAAACTAGTGAACGACTTCTTGCCAAGTCAGAAGTACCGTTGCACCAGAGCGACCAGCGGCAGCGGAGTTGGCGGCGTGTCGCTATTTGGGTTCGTTCCGAAGTACGCAATCACGACGTCTTTCTTGCAATCAACGAAGAGAATCTGACCGGCAAATCCCCCTTTGAAGATCTGTCCGTACTTACTCACGCCATCCCATTGATAACTCGAATGGCTGAACCATGCAGGGCGCTTCCCTTTCGCGAGCTCAGGTCGTCCTTTCTCTAGCAGGTTACGCACGAATGTAGCAGGAGCGCCTTCGGCATCCGAATTGTGGCCTGTGGGCGTAAAGAAAAGGCCGAACCTTGCCAGGTCCCGCAGCGTCATGCCCATTCCCCCATGCGCGATCGGGAATCCCTTCTCGTTCGTTAGAAGATAGGCGTCGTTCTCCGCGCCGATCTTGCTCCAGATCTTCTCAGAGATGACCTGGCAAAGAGGTTTGTCCGTGAGTCGTTCAATCAGTTCTGTGAGCAACTCGGTATTCGCGCTGGTATAGACCTGCTCTTTGCCCGCTTCCCTCACTCTTTTTAGCGTGTGCACGTATGCGTACGTCTCGCCGGCACGCACCGATTCCGGCATTGCCGCTGACCTCGGCTGCCATCCCATCGCTGCTTCCATCTGGAAATGCTTGTTCATTGGGTCGCTGTATGCCGCAAACGAATCTTCGGCTCCTTCCATTCCGGAAGCCATATCCGCAATGTCCCGCACGTGCGTTCCCGCCCATTCCGTGCGCGACAACTCCGGCAAGTAGCGTTCGATCGGTACGTCCAAATCAATTCTTCCCTCCGATTCGAGAATTCCCAGCACAGTGCCCACGAATGCTTTGGTCACCGAGAATGACAAATGCACATCCGTTCTCTGCATCTGCGGATATTCTTCGTAAACCACCGCGCCTTTGCTCAGGATGATGAAACCGTCCGGCGTTCCCGAGTGAATCCACTCGCGCAGTGTAACGTCACGCTTCCCTCGATCGACTACAAAGTCTCCAATTTCAGGGCGTAGTCGAACAGGCAAGGGCCGCACTGCTCCAGCGCGCTCGACGGGGCAGGAAGGAAAAACCTCGGTGGAATTCAGGTATACCCAGCGCGAAAGCGCGCCGCCGTCGTCCCAATTTGTCGTGTTTACCTGGCTGCGCCACCCACGCTGGCGCTCAACTTCCGAGGATCGCTTTTGATTCTGTTGGGCGATAGCCCCAGCGCCCAGGAGCATCAACAGTAGCGGGACCGTAAACCTCAACTTCGAGCAGCGAAGCATGGACGCCTCCTTATTTCGATTTTGGCGCGGCACCGCATTGTACTCTGGTTCTTGCGGCGGTACGTTAGCGCTGGAATTGCCGCTAGTCTCCTGGCGAGCGTGATTGGCGCAGCCAACAAGACCAGCCCCGCCGGCATGATTCCCGTTCTCATGGCATTCCTCCCCAGATGTTTTCGAGCGAACTGTGCTTCGTCGCTCTGAGTCATAAGGGTACTGCCTGTGAAAATGGGGCTACGTTCGACTAACCGCGTGACCAAATCTTACGCATATTCTGTGAAGTAAACTTCGGCGGCATCCTGAGCAGGATTGTGGGTTTACTGCGTGGGGAAAATCGGTGGATATGCCCTTTATTCGTGTCGTAGGGCGACCGTCGGATCGACTCTTGTCGCGCGGCGTGCTGGGAGATAGCTAGCCAGCGCGGCCACCGCGAGTAAAAGCAGAGGTACGATCAGAAACACAGCCGGATCATGGGGGCGAACACCATAGAGCAAACTTGCCATCAGGGACGCAGTGGATGCAGAAAAGACCAATCCGGCAACGATTCCTACGACAGCAAGCGCGACCCCCTTGCGTAAGAACATTCTCAGAATGTCGTCCGGCCGCGCGCCCAGGGCCATGCGGATACCGATCTCGCGCGATCGTTGGCCGACCATATAAGCCAACAAGCCGTAAATTCCGATGGAGGCCAGAAGCACCGCCAGTCCAGCAAATCCGCCCACTAGATCGGCGGAAAAACGGCGTGAAGCCAGTGACCGATCAAGGACATCGTTCATAGAAGAAACACCAAATATCGGCAAGCCGGGATCAATGCTCTGGATTTCATGCCGAATCTGTGGTTCGAGTTGGGTCGCTGGCAGAGACGTCCGCAACACCACACTCAGTCGCCTGCTGGGGTCTTGATAGGTCGAAACGTAGATGTGGGGAACGCCATCGATGTCGAGACCGTCACTCTTGATATCCTTAACCACACCCACGATGGTCGTCCATGGCTTGCTAGGGTCTCGTGCGAACCGCACTCGGCGGCCCAGCGGATCTTGGCTTGGCCAATACTTATGAGCGGTGCTTTCATCAATGATGGCCACCAGTGGTTTGCCGTCTTCATCGCCCTCGGTGAATGAGCGGCCGCGTAGGAGCGCCGACTGTAACACCTTAAAATAATCAGAGCTTATCCGAATTCTCTCGGCGCTCAGATTCTGCGAGGACTCGACCGGTCTATCTTCAATCGCGAAGCCTTCACTCGCTATGCCACCGACCGCGTTGGGGTTGGTATTGGTGCTCGGTAGAGCTGAGGTGATTGCGGCGAGTTCCACTCCCGGAATTGCTTTCATGCGCCGCAGCAACTCACGATCAAAGGCGGCTCTGCGAGGAATGTCGCGATACGGATCCGCCTCCGCTTCGTTGGGATTCGGAAGCTCAAGGTTTGCGGTGACAACTTGAGTTGGATTAAAGCCCGGATTTTCCTGCAACAGATCCCTCAGCGTACGCAGCAGCAAGCCGGCTCCGACCATCAGTATGACGGCAAATGCCAGTTCAGAGACGATTAGAACATCACGCAGTCGCCCGGTTCTCGTGCTGTAGCCTGACCCTCGACCGCCTTCACGAATGGCCGAGGAGAGAGCGCCTTTTGCCGAATGAAGCGCTGGAGCAAGTCCAAACAGTAAGCCGGAGAGAATGGAAATCAGCAGAGCGAAAGCCAGCACCACCCAGTCGATTCGTACTTCGTTGAGCCGGGGAACGTTCGATGGCACAAAGCGCAGGATGAAACGCAAAGTGCCCACTGCAGTTGCGATTCCCGCGGCACTGCCGATGAGCGACAGCAGCATGGACTCGGTCAGCATCTGGCGCACCATGCGGCCGCGGCTCGCCCCCAGCGCTAGCCGCAAAGCCATCTCTTGTTGTCGCCCCGAAGCGCGCGCCAAGAGAAGATTGGCAGTGTTCAACGATACGATGAAAACAATCAAGATTACCGCACCCAGTAACACCAGCAGCATGGACCGAACCTTGCCCACCAAAGTTTCTTGCAATGGTTGAATCTCAATTGTCCATTTGGCCTGCGCCGGATAATCGGTGGGAAAGTCGTGGCGTAATTCGGCAGCCATGGCAGTGAGCCGCGCCTGAGCCTTCGCCAGTGTCAGGCCAGGCTTAAGTCGTCCGATTCCATTTACCAGAATCCGGGTACCACGCATTGGCTTGGGAAACGGGGGTGCGCTGAATCCGAAGGCGCTGAACAGTTCCACGTCGCCGGAAACCGTCGGTCCAGGATGGCGAAATCCGCGCGGCAGAACCCCGATAATTTTAAAGGAATCGTTGTCGAGCCGGACGGTACGGCCGACAACGTTCGGATCGGCGCCATAGGCACGGCGCCACAGGCCATCGC
Organism: Candidatus Acidiferrales bacterium; assembly: GCA_035943235.1. Lineage (GTDB taxonomy): Bacteria > Acidobacteriota > Terriglobia > Acidiferrales > UBA7541 > DAHUXN01. Next base: position 27,614 of record DASZCH010000216.1, on the reverse strand, counting down.
TCATCACGACTACTGAAGCGGCACCGGGTACGAAGTCCTGCGGACCAAACAACCGTCCAATTTGCGGGGTCACACCCAGCATGGAAAAGTAGCTAAAACTCCCATTGACCCCCTCAACGCGCTCGGGCTGTCCAGCGCCGGCCACATCCTCGTTACCCTCGAAGATCGGGGACACATCTTCAAATACACCCGAACGCGTCTGCAGGTCATCCAGTTCGGGCTTGGAAAACCTAACGTCCCGCAAACCTACGCCGGGCTCGTTAAAGAAGATTCGTACCAAACGATCGGGATCGGGGTAGGGCAAAGAACGCAGCAACACGGCATTCACGATGCTGAAAATCGCGGTGTTGGCTCCGATGCCAAGGGCCAACGTGAGCACAGCAACAGCCGCAAATCCCGGCGACTTGCGCAGCACGCGCACGCCGTAACATAAGTCCTGCCAGAGCGAGTCGAGAAACATGTGCGCGTCAGCCGCGATCACGCGCTCTTTCATTGCAGGCCGGCTCCCAAATCGCAGGACTGCTTGCCGTCGAGCCTCTTTGGGCGACATCCCGGCGGCAATGTTGTCTGCCGTGCGCATTTCGATGTGCGCGCGCAATTCCGCCTCAATGTCCTGGTCCAGCCTCGAACGCCGAAATAAATTCGCGATTCGCCGAAGAATGGACATGGCTCACTCGTACCTCAGCGCGACCATCGGATCGACACGCATCGCTCGGCGCGCAGGAATGTAGCAGGCGAGGAGCGCGACCACCGCCAAAAGGATTGCAACGGCTACGATGGTCAATGGGTCGTTCGCGCGTACGCCAAACAACATACTGGAAATGAAACGCGTGACGCCGAGAGCCGCGGCGATGCCCAGAGCTGAGCCGATCACCGCGAGCAAAATTCCCTGCCCTACAATGAGGCGCAAAAGATCGCGTTGCTGCGCGCCAAGCGCCATGCGGATGCCGATTTCGCGCGTGCGGCGGGCGACTTCGTAGGCGAGCAGTCCATAGAGGCCGATGCAGGCGAGCACCAGCGCCAGCGCGCCAAAGAAACTGGAGAGGCGGGAGAGCAGCCGCTCGAGATAGAGCGTCTGCTCAATCTGTTCCGTTTGCGTGCGGACGTTGGTGAGCGGCAAATTTTCGCCAGCGCGAGAAACGATGTCACGCACGTTTTTGACAAGTGCTGTTGGATTGCCAGCGGCGCGCAATTCGAAATAGGCGCTGTTACTAACGAGCGGCAGAAACATCATTGGCTCAATGGGCCTGCGCAAATAGGCATATTTTGTGTCGCCAACAATGCCGACGATGGTGTAGCCGGGACCGGGATGCTGAACTTCGTCGTCGCTATTTTGCCCGTCGCCCATGTGGAGGCCGACAGGATTTTGTTTGGAGAGAATTTTCTTCGCGAAGGTCTCGTTAATTAGAACAGGAACGGACGCGGAGTGGGTGTAGGCCTGCTGCGCCGACGCGAGCGCCGCGGCCGCTGCGGAATCGGGAACGGAATGTTGTTTCGTCGCGACGGCTCCTAGGGCGTGTTGCGCGGCATTAGTAGAGATGGCCGTAGCGAAATCGGCGGACATGAGTGTGCGTCCGGCGAGCAAAGGAATGTGCATGGTGGAAAAGAAATTCAGGCCGACCGGGAGTATGCCGGTACTGACGTTCTGTTTAGGCGGGGCGCCGTCAAGATGCACGTCGTCGCCGGAATGGCCGCCGTCCAGCAGCGCATCTTCCGAATAGCTGACGGAACTGACACCGGGAATCGCGGCGAAACGCTGCTGCAGATTGCTGTAAAGCTCCTGAGTTTGTTGATCGCTGTAACCCGCGATAGTTGGGTCGATGTTGAAGATCAATATATTTCGAGCATCGAAGCCGGGATTGAGATTGTGAAGATTGCGCATGGTGCGGACAAGAAGTCCTGCGCCGATGAGGACCACTATCGAGAGCGCAACTTGCGTGACGACGAGCGCGTTGCCGAGGCGGAAGAAGCGTCTCGCATGCACGGCGGTTCCGGGAAGCGAAGAAGCATTCTCTTTGAGCGATGGCGTGAGGTCAACTCGTGTGCCGCGCAGCGCGGGCGCGAGGCCAAATAGGATTCCGGTGATAAGTGTGACCCCAATGGTAAACGTCAGCACGCGCCAATCGGGCGCGACGGCGAACGGAAACTGGACGTAGCCGCTGGAAAATAATTCAATGAAAGCCCTGACGCCCCACGCGGCAAAGAGGATTCCGAATGCGGCGCCAATCACCGACAGCAAAACGCTTTCGGTAAGGAGCTGACGAACAAGGCGCGCGCGGCCGGCTCCCAACGCGAGCCGCACTGACATTTCCTTTTGCCGCGTGGCAGACCGCGCGAGCATCAGTCCGGCGACGTTGGCGCAAGCGATCAAGAGGATGAATCCGACTCCGATCATCAGCAGATAAAGGATCGGCGCAATCTGACTGGTTTCGCCGTTGAGGCCAGCTTGCGCCGGCAACAGATGAATCTCGGGCGCGTCAGCGTCCTTAAATGCGGGAGATGCGCCATGCAGCATTTCATTGCGGAAAATTGCGGTCGCCTCGGCTTGCGCTTGGCTGATGGAGACGCCGGGCTTGAGGCGTCCGAGAGCGATGACCCACCAGATATCTGTCTCGGACGTGCGCGATTGATTGCCCCACCATTCGCCCTTGACGCGGTCTGCCAGAGAACATGGCAGGAAGAAGTCTTGCGTGTTTCCCGGCGTGAGATTGGTGAACCGCGGGTCGGCGACGCCGATGATCGTAACCGCGACATTGTCGAGATGAACGGAGCGTCCGATGACGGATCGGTCGCCGCCAAAGGCGCGCTGCCAGTAAGCATAGGTCAGCACAATGGCGGGCGGCGCGGAAGGAGTGTCGTCAGATGCGGTGAGCGGGCGGCCAATAAACGCGTTCACGCCGAGCGTAGAGAAGAAATCGCCGGAGACAAATGTGCCATGGGCGATGCTGGCCTCTCCGTTCCCACTGAAATCCATGTCCAGCGGGCCGGCGAATGCGGCCATACCGGAGAAGGCTTTGGCCTGCGCGTCCATGATGCGGAAAAACGGGAGAGAGAATGAACATTTTTGGTCGACGCAGTCGCCGTAGCCGCTGAAGCCGTGAACCTTAGGCTTACTGTGCGCGGACCAACGCAAGACGACGAGCTGCTGCGGGTCTTTGACAGGGAGCGAGCGCAAAAGGACAGCGTCGATGACGCTGAAAATGGCTGTGTTCGCGCCGATGCCAAGCGCGAGCGTGAGAACCGCGACAGCAGTGAAGCCTGGCGATTTGCGCAGCACGCGCACGCCGTAACACAAGTCCTGCCAGAGCGAATCGAGAAACATGTGCGCGTCAGCCGCGATCACGCGCTCTTTCATGGCAGGCCGGCTCCCAAATCTCAGGACTGCTTGCCGTCGAGCCTCTTTGGGCGACATCCCGGCGACAATGTTGTCTGCCGTGCGCATTTCGATATGCGAGCGCAGTTCCGCCTCGATGTCCTGGTCCAGCTTCGAACGCCGAAATAAATTCGCGATGCGGCGAAGAATGGACATGGCTCACCCCTGCGCGTACCGCAACACGGCGCGCACGCCCTTCACCAGCTGTTCGAAACTTTCTTCGGCCTTGCGCAATTCCTTCTGGCCCGCCGCCGTCAGCCGGTAGTATTTCGCTTTGCGATTCGTGTCCGTCAGCTTCCACTCCGAGCGAATCCATCCGCTCTGCTCCATCCGGTGCAACGCGGGATAGAGCGAACCCTCCTCGACTGACAGCATCTCGTCCGACGCCCGCTGGATGTGCAGCACGATTCCGTAACCGTGCAGCTCTCCCATTTGCGAAAGAGTTTTCAGCGTCAGCAGGTCCAGACTTCCCTGAAGGTCGTTTTTCGCCATTCTCCATACCCCTAGACAGCTCAGCCTGACAACAATTACCCCTAGAATGCTAGGCATGTCAAGGACATTCTGTTTACCCTGCCTGCCCTGAGTGACGTGGCGAAGGGAGCGTCTATTGCGAACGGACACCCCGCTGATTTCGTGAGAAGAATCCGAGCTTCCGTCCCTCTGGCTCGGCTAGCAGGAAGGGCCCCCCAGGTCGACGGCCTTGCGCCTGAAAGAGCATGCGGCGCGTTGACTCTGCGTGGCGCGCATCTTAAGATGCAGCACGCATGGCGGAGAATCAAACCCTTATTGGCCGCACAATTGCCCACTACCGCATCCTCGAAAAAATCGGCGGCGGAGGCATGGGCATCGTTTACAAAGCGGAAGACACGCGCCTGCATCGTTTCGTGGCCCTGAAGTTTCTTCCCGAAGGCGTCACGCGCGACAAGCAAGCCCTCGAACGCTTCGAGCGCGAAGCCCGCGCCGCGTCCTCGCTCGACCACCCCAACATCTGCACCATCTACGAAATCGGCGAAGGCGACGGTCAGCCATTCATCGCCATGCAATTCCTCGAAGGCTTCACGCTCAAGCACCGCATCGATGGCAAGCCCGGCCCCCTCGACCTTCTCCTCGACTGGGGTATCGAAATCGCCGATGCCCTCGAAGCCGCGCACTCTCGCGGCATCATTCATCGCGACATCAAGCCGGCCAACATTTTCATCACTACGCGCGGACACGCCAAAATTCTCGACTTCGGCCTCGCCAAAGCGATGGAAAACGCCGCCGCATTCGGCGCAACACAGGCTACTCTCGACGAAGTCCCCGAACATCTCACCAGCCCGGGCGTAGCCGTCGGCACTGTTGCTTACATGTCTCCCGAACAAGCTCGCGGCGAACAGCTCGATGCGCGCACGGATTTATTTTCTTTCGGCGCTGTGCTGTACGAAATGGCCACCGGCCGCATGCCGTTCATCGGCAACACGACGGCGATTCTGCATGACGCGATTCTGAATCGGCCTCCGATTCCGCCCGTGCGTTTGAATCCTGAAATTCCGCCGAAGCTCGAAGAAGTGATTCACAAAGCCCTGGAAAAAGATCGCGAAGTCCGCTGCCAGTCCGCCGCAGAGTTGCGCGCCGATTTGAAGCGCCTGAAACGCGATATCGATTCCGGACGCTTAGCGGCTTCTGCCCGTGGAACGCTGTCTCCCAATGCTGTCATCCCGAGTTCGCCAGCCGGGCCGGGCGAAGCGAAGGATCTTGCTGCGACTCCTGGTTCGTCAGCCGGCAGCGCGACGACTACTGCGATACCATCCACTCCGTCACAGTCTGCAATCAGCTACGCCGAAACGGACCGCACCGATACGCAAACTTCAAGCTCTTCTGCTATCGTCGCTGCGGCCCGCCAGCACAAATTCAGCATCCCCGATATGATCATAATTGCGGTCATAATTCTGGCAGCCGCTTCCTACGGCCTGTACTCCTTCCTTCATCGCGCTCGCGCCGTGCCTTTCCAGAATTTCACCATCACACAGCTAACGAATACCGGCACCGCTTTCAGGGCGGCAATCTCTCCTGATGGCAAGCTTGTGCTGATCGTGCGAAACGATAAAGGCCTCGAGAGTCTCTGGCTTCGGGACATTGTTTCGGGCAGCGATACACAGGTCCTGGCGCCGGAGGGTCAACAGCTTGTGACTCCTTCATTTTCCCCAGATGGCAGCTACATATTTTTCCGGCGGTTGTTGCCGGGCGCGCTCAAATGGGAGTTGTTTCGCGCACCACTGTTCGGGGGAACGCCGCAATTGGTTGCCACAGATGTCGATACGAATGTCGCCTGCTCTCCCGACGGCAAAGAAATCGTCTTTGCTCGCCACAATGCTCCGCCTGCCGGAGCATTTCAAGCCGGCACGTGGAATCTCTTCGAGGCACAGGCCGATGGCAACGATGAAAGAACTCTTCTCGCAGACTCCCCCGGCCATGTTCCCTTGCGCCTCGCCTGGTCGCCCGACGGAAAGAGAATCGCTGCGACGTTCTTCAATGGTATCGAAATGTTCGATTTTGCGACCGGAAAGATGAACCCTCTTGCATCCAAATCCCTCGGAGGTTTTGCTGAGGATCTCGCGTGGGCTCCCGATGGACGCTCGATTCTAATCGACCATCACATTGGAGCTTCGCCCCTGTTCCAAATAGGCGCGTTCTCGTTCCCCGACGGCCAATCCCGGCGCATCACTAACGATGCCAGTGTGTACAACAGCCTCAGCCTCTCTGCAGACGGTAAGACGCTTGCGGTCGTCCAACTCGAGTCATCTCACGAAATTGATCTCCTGCCCGCCAGCGGAGCCGGCCCATTTTCGGTTGTTTCGGGCATTCCCGTCAGGACTACACTGCTATCATTCGACTGGACTCCCGATGAACAACTCCTCCTTGCCGAGGGCAACCAGTTGGTTCGCATGCGCCCTGACGGAACTGGGGCGGTTACTCTGCTTAACGATTCAAACGCTTGGGTCAAGGACGTAATTTCTTGTGAAGATAGCCGAACCATAGCCGTCACATGGAATGTCCCTGCTCGAGGGGGCGGCTGGCCGCTCTGGCGCGCGAACGCCGATGGCTCGGGCACCTCCAGGCTTGTAGACAACGCGGGGGCTGTTTGGGGATGCTCCTCCGACAGCAAATGGCTCTATTTCACACCCGGGCGCGTGAGGGGGACGTTGCGGGTGCGGGCAGCGGGCGGAAAACCTGAGGACCTGCCGGGCTTTGAATTCCCGCAGACGCCGTACCAAGGAGAAACGCTTTCGGCTGATGGCAAGACTCTGGCTTTATTCGTTAGCCAGGAGGACCCGGAATCTCACACGCACTCGAATAAAGTTGTGCTCCTAACGGCGAATGCCCACGGAGAGAAAGCCGCGCGTTCTATTGCCTTGGACCCGCATTGCACTGTCGGCGATGTCAGCTACGGTCCCGCCGTTAAGAACGCCATCCACTTTACTCCGGACGGCAAAGCCATAGCTCTGCTGATCGAAGACAAGGGCGTGGACAACATTTGGGTGCAGCCGCTCGATGGCTCGAAAGGCCGGCAAATCACCCACTTTGACTCGCAGTACATCCAGGATTTTCGCTGGTCGCGCGATGGAAAACGCCTGGGCATTCTTCGCTGGCACACTAACGGCGACGTCATCCTCCTCCACGACTCCTCGTCCAATCCCGCACAGTAGCTTGCAAGTTCCCAGCTTCGGCCACCACGTGGTTCTGGGATGACTCGAAGGGTCGCCAGGTCACGGATTTCAATGCAGGCGCGCTTCGTGTGTTCGGATGGTCGCCGGATGGCACACATTGGGCGTCATTCTCCTCAGCACGCAATCCGATATCGCCCTCCTCCGCGAATCCAGCCAGTAGCCGCCTCTGTTCTCCCGTCTTTTGCTGCCTTCCACCTTGGACGATTTTCCCCCCGCAAACAAAGAGGCCTGCTATCGCTTCTGCAAGAGCGTGGAATTTTTCCTGTAAGCTCGATTTCTGTGCCCTGCGGGGTTCTGCTGTTTCCGTTTTCCCCGAGAATTTGCACCTGTCTGCGTTCCCGCCGCCCCCAAACTTTGGAATATCAAATTCGTGGAATTCGTATTGACAGTTGGGGAAGATATCTGTAGCATCGACGTTTGTCTGCACTCCTTCCTGCTGGACAGGAAGTTTCCTGCTCACCTAGAGGAACCTGCTCTTTGACAATCGGACGAAACAAGCCAGAACCCGTTCGGTTTTTTTGAGAAACCGAGCGATCAACAGTTCGCTTTTCAGTTTTTCCGAAACGCAAGTTTCGCGAAAAATTGACGAGCACCAGTTTCAAATGAGAGTTTGATCCTGGCTCAGAGCGAACGCTGGCGGCGTGCTTAACACATGCAAGTCGAACGCGCAGTTTTCTGTAGCAATACAGAAAATGGGCGCGTGGCGAACGGGTGCGTAACACGTGGGCAACCTTCCCTTCGGTGGGGGATACCCTCGCGAAAGCGAGACTAATACCGCATAACATTCCCTTGGTTACGACTGAGGGATTCAAAGCAGCAATGCGCCGGAAGAGGGGCCCGCGGCCGATTAGCTAGTTGGTGAGGTAACGGCTCACCAAGGCTTTGATCGGTAACCGGTCTGAGAGGACGATCGGTCACACTGGAACTGAGACACGGTCCAGACTCCTACGGGAGGCAGCAGTGGGGAATATTGCGCAATGGGCGAAAGCCTGACGCAGCAACGCCGCGTGGGGGATGAAGCTTCTCGGAGTGTAAACCCCTTTCGACCCGGACGAAAGCCCGCAAGGGTCTGACGGTACGGGTATAAGAAGCCCCGGCTAACTACGTGCCAGCAGCCGCGGTAAAACGTAGGGGGCCAGCGTTGCTCGGAATTACTGGGCGTAAAGGGTCTGTAGGCGGTGCGGCAAGTCGGAAGTGAAATCTCAGGGCTCAACCCTGAGACTGCTCCCGAAACTGCCGTGCTAGAGTGCGAGAGAGGCGGGTGGAATTGCAGGTGTAGCGGTGAAATGCGTAGATATCTGCAGGAACATCCGAGGCGAAAGCGGCCCGCTGGATCGCAACTGACGCTGAGAGACGAAAGCTAGGGGAGCAAACAGGATTAGATACCCTGGTAGTCCTAGCCCTAAACGATCAGGACTTGGCGTGGGCCCTGTACGGGGCTCGTGCCGTAGCTAACGCGATAAGTCCTGCGCCTGGGGAGTACGGTCGCAAGGCTGAAACTCAAAGGAATTGACGGGGGCCCGCACAAGCGGTGGAACATGTGGTTCAATTCGACGCAACGCGAAGAACCTTACCTGGGCTTGAAGTGCACCGGACCATCCTTGGAAACAGGGACTTCCCGCAAGGGACTGGTGTAGAGGTGCTGCATGGCTGTCGTCAGCTCGTGCCGTGAGGTGTTGGGTTAAGTCCCGCAACGAGCGCAACCCTTACTCGTAGTTGCCACCCGCAAGGGGGAACTCTACGAGGACTGCTCCGGATAACGGAGAGGAAGGTGGGGATGAGGTCAAGTCAGCATGGCCTTTATGTCCAGGGCTACACACGTGTTACAATGCGCGCTACAAAGCGTCGCGAACCCGCGAGGGGGAGCTAATCGCAAAAAAGCGCGCTCAGTTCGGATTGCAGTCTGCAACTCGACTGCATGAAGCCGGAATCGCTAGTAATGGCGCATCAGAACGGCGCCGTGAATACGTTCCCGGGCCTTGTACACACCGCCCGTCACATCACGAAAGTGGGCTGTACTAGAAATCGCCAAGCTAACCGCAAGGAGGCAGGCGCTCAAGGTATGGCTCATGATTGGGGTGAAGTCGTAACAAGGTAGCCGTAGGAGAACCTGCGGCTGGATCACCTCCTTTCTAAAGAAAACGGCAGCACAACCTGTTTTGTACGCAGGTGCCGGCTGCCCAGCCCTCTGTAGCTCTCCGGAGCTGCTTAGGGCAAGCCCAGTTCCCGTGACACCTCATGGGAATTCGGGTGACTCGGTTTCAAGAAATTATCGTGACGGGTTCTGACTGGTTTCATCCGATTGCAAAGCGCAGCAGACATGCGAAGCCCACTGATTTTTTCGGTGGGCTTTTCTCTTTTAGGGGTCAGCTCGTCACTCGCCACTGACCACTCATCACTGCCCTTAAGAGCTTACAGACAAACGAAAGCCCGCATCGACTATTCGGTGCGGGCTTTTTGTTTTTAAGGGTTAGCTAGTCACTTCACTCGATTTGAGGCAGTTTTGAACTGACCGATGGCCGGTCGAAGAAGTGCTGGACAAGCTAGAGAACGAATCCACCTCTACAAAGCGCCCCGGTATTCTCTTGGGAAAGGTGCAGAGTGGCAAGACAGCTGCGTACTTGGGAGCTATAGCACGCGCCTTCGACAAGGAGTATGGAGTAGCCGTCATCCTGACGAAGGGCACAAGGTCCCTCGCGGAACAGACCCTTTGCAGGGTAAAGGAAGCATTCAGAGACTTCATGGACCAGGTGGAAGTGTTCGACATCTTGGCCGTTCCTGAACTGACGCCGTATGAACTTACGCACAAACTGATCTTTGTCGCGAAAAAAGAAGACGATAATCTTAGAAGGCTGCTAGATCTCTTCCAAAACCAGTATCCAGAACTGCGCAACAGGTCGGTATTGATTATCGACGACGAAGCGGACCTTGCTTCGGTGAGCGCCCGCAGAATTGAGGGCCTCAATATTGCAGGAACGATTTCCAGGCAAATCGATAGTCTCAGAAACCTAGTAACAAACTCTGCATTTCTGCAAGTCACGGCGACGCCTTACGCGCTATACCTCCAGCCGGACGATAGCATCGAGTTGAACGGGGACCTTCTGTTCAAGCCAAAGCGACCGGCATTCACGGTGCTCCTGCCCACGTACAGCAAATATGTTGGCGGAGATGACTATTTTGAGAAAAGCACAGATCCTGACTCACCGGCATTTTATTTTTTCCGAGAGGTGCCGATCCAAGAGCGAGATGCCCTCAAGAAAGAAGATAAGCGGAGGCTTCAGATTGACCGGGTGCTGACCGAGAAGAACGCCGCAGTTTTGCGAGACGCGATCGTGACATTTCTTGTTGGAGGGACCATCCGCAGGCTTCAGCAGAGCAGTATCGGTCCTCGACAAAAACCACAGAAGTACAGTTTTCTGTTTCATACCGAACAGTCGCGCAGCTCTCACTCATGGCAGGAAACTGTCGCGCGGGCTATGCGTGATGCACTGGTAGAGGAGTCACGAGCCGACAGCCCTCTCTTCAGCCAATTGGTGCATGGAGCTTATGTCGATCTTTGTAGGTCAATCGAGCTGGAAGGCATACCCGTGCCGAGCGCAGACGAAGTCAAGAAGGCCGTTGCGGAAGCGCTGCAGTCTGGCCAACTAATGATTACAAAGGTCAACTCCGACAATGAGATAAAGAAATTGCTCGCCGAGGATGGCCAGCTAAAGCTAAGAACGCCGTTCAACATGTTTATTGGTGGCCAAATTCTTGATCGCGGCATCACGATCAACAATCTCATAGCTTTTTACTATGGGCGGCATCCGAATCGCTTCCAGCAGGACACTGTCCTGCAACATTCACGCATGTACGGAGCACGCTCGACTGCGGACCTCGCGGTGACAAGATTCTATGCCCCGCAGCACGTGTATCAAGTCATGCGGCGGATACATGAGTTTGATGGGGCACTGAGGGAGGCTTTCGAGTCAGGTGCCCACGACCAGGGGGTCTATTTCGTTCAGAAGGATACTTCAGACCGCTTAATTCCCTGTTCTCCGAATAAGCTCTTGTTTTCCGATGTTGTGAGTATTCGTCCGGGTCGCCGTCTTGTTCTCTCCGGCTTCCAAACTCTCCCCAAGTCATCTGCTGACGCGAGGAAAAACCTTGCCGCATTGGACTCCAAAGTTGACGCCATTGTTGGCTCCTCAAAGGAGCCTGTTCTTATAACGACGGACCAAGCTGCGGAACTCCTGGAATTTGCGTTCCGAAACCTTGTATTCGATGACTCGACAGACGACGATAGACAAGCGCATATCGTCGCACTAGAACATCTGTCACAGGTGTGCCGCAATGCCAAACTTAAAGGAAAGGTATGGCTGCTCGTGGGGAAAGATCGAAATGTGGCCCGGTATCGCGAGGAACGTTTCTCGAACGCTCCGGACACTAAACAACAGAAAGACGCAGCACGGTCCTGCGCACAAGACATCCCCGTATTGATGATGCTTCGCCAGAACGGTGACGAAGCCAAAGGATGGCGGGGCTTGCCATTTTGGTGGCCCGTGGTTTTGACTCCTAAGTCGGCAGTCACTGTGATATTTGCAACCAAGGGAGCGGTCGTAGCTTCGGAGGGCGGCAACGCTGAACGAGCACTCTCGACTGAAGAGGTTGCTTGATCGGAGGCACGCGCGCAGAGGTGTCGCGGAAGGCCACGAAGCGAAGACGTCGCGCGGGTGAAGCGCGCGAAAGGAAGGGATTTTAGAGGCTCTTTGTCGCGGTGGAAACCGCGCTGACCGCAAGACAAGAGCTACAGCAGGTTCCTGCCGGCGGCGGGCAAGCCTCGTCAGATGCTGGTCGCATCTTTCTCGGAATGACAAGTGTTGGGAGCAGTGGCGATGTGTTTCGCTCTGTGCGCGACGGGCGCCGCAAGCAGCGCCCCTACGAAAGGCGAGTGAAGCAGTGGCTAGTGGCGAGTGGTTAGTGGCCAGAAAAGCAAAAGCAGAAGCAGTGACTAGTGACTAGTGGCCAGTGAAGCAGTGGCGAGCAGGCAAAGCAAAAGCAGGTCCCTCACACGGCGAAATGCGCCGGTTCGGGATGACATGGATAAAGTGGGGCGTGGTAGACTCTTGGGCAAGGATGGGGGTGCGCCGTGGGATTTCTCCGGGATCTGAAAATTGCGTTTCACTCATTGAGACGATCGCCGGGGCTTGCGCTGACAGTCATCGTTACGCTGGCGCTGGGTATCGGAGCGAACGCGGCGATTTTTACGCTGGTGCGCGGAGTATTGCTGAAACCGCTCGTCAATCGCGGCGAGAACCGGCTGATTTACATTCAGCAAAGCGCGATGGGGCTGGACGAGAAGGACACGACGTGGTCGGTTCCGGAAATCAACGACCTTAAGGCCGGCACTCACTCCATCGCGAAATTCGGCGACTTCTCAACCATTGGATTTACGATGATCGGCCTGGGCCAGCCGCGCGAAGTGCAGGCGGGAGTGGTCGGCGGAAACTATTTCAATGTGGTGGGGCTGCGTCCGGCGCTTGGCAGGCTGATTGGGCCGGGAGACGACGGCCCCAAGGCAGCTGGCGTCATTGTTTTGACGTACGGCTTCTGGAGCACGGTATTTCATCGAGACCCCTCCGTGATCGGCAAGACGGTGCGCCTCGGAAGCATTGGCGACAGAGTTGCGACCGTCATTGGCGTTCTTGAGCCTTCGATTCCCTATCCGGCGAATACGGAAATTATCGCCAACATCGTGACGAGCCCGCATCATCTTTCGGCGACGATGGTCACTGGGCGAGTCCATCGGATGACGGAGCTCTTCGGGCGGCTCGCGCCAGGCGTTAGTCTTGAGCAAGCGCGCAGCGAGCTGAGCACGGTCTACGCGAACATGCAGAAGGACCACAAGGAAGCGTATCCCGCGAACGATCGGTTCGGCATCAGCGTCAAGATGCTTCGGGACCAGATCACGTCGGGAGCGCGCACGGTTCTGCTGGTCTTGCTGGCGGCTTCCGCGCTCGTGTTCATTATCGCGTGCTCGAATGTGGTGAATTTGATTCTCGCGCGCACGGTGCGACGCGAAGGCGAGTTGACGATACGCGCGGCGCTCGGCGCCGGCACTGGCGCGTTGCGGCGAATGTTGCTGGCGGAGAGCCTTTTGCTCTGCGGCGCTGGCGCGGCGCTTGGTGTGATCAGCGCGCAACCGATGGTGAGCATTCTGGCTCGGTATGCTTCGCGATTCAGCGTCCGCGCGCTGGATTTGAAGGTGGATTCGAGCATGCTGTGGGTGGGAGCCGGGCTGGCCATCGTCGCGGCGGTGATTTTGGCGTTTGTGCCGCGCTTGCCGTCGGCGGAAAGTTCGAGCGGATTCAACCTGGCGAGCGGCGGCGTGCGGATCACCAGAAGCACGAAACGCCATCAGAGGATCTTCGCCGTGACACAGATCGCGGCGTCGTTTGTGCTGCTGGCCGGCGCGAGCATGTTGATCACTACGCTGATTGTGCTGCAAAGGACGCAAACGGGCATCGACACGCAGCACGTGCTGGCCATTGACGTTCCCGCGATGTCGTATGGAAAGACGCCGGAGCAGGTGATCGATTTTTACAGAGAGGCGATGCGCCGTGTGGAGGCGTTACCGGGCGTGGTGAAGACGGCGTATGGCGACGTTGCTCCGTGGCGCGATGCCAGCATTTTCGGTCCGGGCCTGCAATTTTCCGCGGATGGACATGTGCATGTTGCGGGGCAGGAAGATCCTCGCGCGGAGCCTCGCACGATTTCTCCAGGATTTTTCGGCGCGCTGGGCGTTCCGATCATTGAGGGCCGCGACTTCAATGAGCTCGACGGAAGAGACAAGGAGCCGGTGGTGATTGTGAGCGAGACGCTGGCGCAGCGGATGTTTCCGAATGAGGATGCACTAAACAGGCATGTCTATTGGACGGATCCCGTGCTGCAATTCCTTCCGGGAACGAAAGAAGACAAGGCGCGTTTTATGGCGCCGCATCGCATCATTGGCATCGCGGCAGATATTGACGACGAACACGTGGCTCCTGAAGCCACGGCCACGATTTACAGCACCTTCGATGACGGTCCGATGTTTGGGGGGCACCTCTTCATCCATACCAGCGCAAATCCGTACTCGCTGGTTACGCCGGTGACGCGCACGATTCGCGAGATGTCTGCCGAACAACCGGTTGAACACGCGGCTACGCTTCAGGATATCCGCGCCGAAGTACTCAGCCCGGACCGCTTGAACTCGCTGGTGTTTGGCGTTTTTGCGGGCGTCGCGCTTTTGATTGCGGTCGTTGGCGTTGCGGCTGTGCTGGCGTTTTCTGTGAGCGCGCGGACGCGGGAATTCGGCATTCGGCTGGCGCTTGGATCGGAGCCGCGGCAAATCCTCGGAGGCGTGGTCAGGGAGGGCGCAGTGATGGCACTCGCCGGCATTCTGGCGGGAGGGGCGCTCGGCTTCGTCGCTGCGCGCTTGGCCGCGAGATATGTTTTAGGAGTGCAGATGCCGGGCGTTTTGCCTGTGGTTCTGTCTGCATTCGTACTGCTCACAGCAGCGATCGTTGCTTCGACGCTGCCGGCGGCACGGGCCGCGCGCGTGGATGTGATCCAAGCGCTGCGCGCCGAGTGATCTTGGTAGATTGGAGGTCATCCGACAAGAATGCGAGGGCCGAGACGAGCCATAAGCAGGAGCAGGAGACGAGGAGTGGCGACGACATCGCGCGGATGAAGCGCGCGAAAGGAATTTAGTATGGGCTGTTAAAAGCAGTGACGAGCGCCCCGTCTTCGCCGACGCTAGGGCGCGGCGTCGATAAAGCCAAAGAGATTACAGACGAGCGAACGCCCGCCGCGTTCATTATCTCGCGCCGTATTATTTTTCCGGTATAATCCCCGGCGATGCCTCCGGCCACAAAGGAATCCTTCGCGCGCGCCCTCGACGCGCTGCTGCGAAAATACGAATCCGACCGCGACACCTATCTTTCCTCGCAGTACAACGAAGCGCAGACCCGTACGCAATTCATCTCCCCGCTTCTCGAAGCCCTCGGTTGGGACATTCGCAACGAAGCTGGCGTGCCTTACAATCTCTGCGAAGTCCTCGAAGAAAAGGGCGAAACTCACGGGCGGCCCGATTACACCTTCCGCATCAACGGGCAGACGAAATTTTTTCTGGAGGCCAAGTCCCCCTCCGACGAACTCTCCAACGCCAGCATCATCCAAACCAAACGCTACGCGTGGAACAGCCGCGACATTTTCTTCGCTGGGGTCTGCGATTTCGAGCAGTTCCGTTTCTTCGACGCTTCGCTTCGCCCGGATGATAAACGCCCGCTCGAAGGTGAGGCCTTCCATCTCATCTACAGCGAATACACCTCGCACATCGACAAGCTTTGGGAACTCTCGCGCGACCGCGTCGCGGCTGGCTCGCTCGATCAGTTCCTCCGCAAAGACCGCAAATCGCTCCTCCAAAAAATTCCGGTTGATAAGGACTTCCTCGAAAACCTCACCAACTGGCGTCAGGAACTGGCCAGCGCCATCCACGCGCAAAATCCCCAGCACGGCGCTCACGAACTCAATGAAATCGTCCAGCGCCTTCTCGACCGCATCATCTTCATCCGTATTGCTGAAGACCGCAAAGTCATCGACCAGCGCCAGCTATGGGACCTCGCTGTGATCTGGGAAGAAAGCGGCGGCCGCCGCAACATCATGGAGCAACTCGTGCAGGTTTTTCAGGATTTCAACAGCCGATTCAACGGCGAGATCTTTAAGCCGCATGCGTGCGAAGAGGTCAAAATCGAATCGCACGTTCTGCCGAAAATTATTCACCAGCTTTATCCGCCCAAGAGCAACTATCGCTTCGATGTCATCGGCGTCGAACTGCTCGGCTCCATCTACGAACGCTATCTCGGCAACACGCTCCGCATCACTCCCAAGCGCGTTTTCATCGAACCCAAGCCCGAAGTCCGCAAGGCGGGCGGCGTCTATTACACTCCGCAATACATTGTGGATTACATCGTCAAAAACACAGTCGGAAAGCTCGTCGAAGGCAAAACGCCCAAAGAAGTCGACAAAATCCGCATCCTCGACCCGGCTTGCGGCTCCGGCTCATTTCTCATCGGCGCATTTCAATTCCTGATTAATTGGTATTTGGACTACTACCGCGAGCACCCCAAAGAAGCCAAGCCCGGCACAATTTTCTCCATGACGCGCACCGACGAAGACGGCAACCTGCGCCTCTCGTTTTCGGCGAAGTCCCTCATCCTTCGCCAGAATCTCTACGGCGTGGACATTGACCAGCAGGCCGTCGAAGTCACCATGATGAGCCTCTACCTTAAAATGCTCGAAGGCGAGCTCGGCATCCAAATCCCCAAGCAGGACAAGCTGCCCGAACTCAAATACAACATCCGCTGCGGCAATTCCCTCATCGGCCCGGACATTGAGAGCGGCAAAGATGGCAAACCACTCACCCCCGAGGAGCGCCAGCGCATCAATCCCTTCGATTGGAACTCCCGCGAGAACGGCTTCGGCGACATCCTCAAATCCGGCGGCTTCGACGCTGCCATCGGCAACCCGCCTTACGGCGCCGATTTCGGCGGACCCGAAAAAGCGTATGTCCGAAGAGAGTTCCGATCATATAAATACAAATATGACAGCTACATTTACTTCATCGAACGAGGGATCAAACTTCTCAAGAGGAGTGGTTATCTGAGCTACATTACGCCAGAGCTCTGGCTAAGACTTGAGAGTTGCGCGCTACTCAGAGAGCTCATCGCGAAGAGAACAGCATTTTGTACACTCCGCGTGTACGGCGAAGGTGTCTTCGCACAGGCTGTCGTTAGCACCGTGGTCTTCGTTCTTCAGAATGCTGCCACGGCCCCAACTCTCCGCGTACAGCGAGCGGACGAGTTTTGGGAGCTGCCCTCCAAATGTTGGAAGTCAGATCCTCTCTTTACAGTCGACTACCGCCTGCGTCCTGACTCCACAAAGCTCGTTACAAAGATCAAGGCGAGAAGCAATCTCCTCTCGATCTTCGGAGAAGCGATCCAAGGCATAACGCCTTACGATCGCTACAGGGGGCAGGCACCGGCTCTGATCGCGCGGCGTGGATTCCATTTCGATCACAAGAATGACCGCCACTGCGGAAGGTGGCTCGCCGGTGAAGATATAGGTCGATACCGATTACAGTGGGGCGGGGAGTGGCTGAGATACGGTCCTTGGCTCGGCGCAGCGCGTGAGCCCCGCTTTTTCGAGGGGCCACGCCTCCTCTTTCGGGAAATACCGGGCGAAGGAAAACGGATTCAGGCAACTATCGTTGAGAATGAGACCTTTTATCACGGGCACAGCATTACGCCGTTCAAGCCGAACCACACGCTCGAAATTGACCTGAGATTCCTGCTCGGCATAGCGAATTCAAGGTTAACGAGCTGGTTTGCCGGTCTCACTCTTTCAAACTTCGGCAAAGACGTCTTCCCGAAACTTAATCCTCAGGACGTGAAGTCTCTTCCGATACCTCGAGTCAACATTAAAGCTCAGGACGGCAAGAAGAGCCACGATAAAACAGTCGAACTTGTCGAACGGATGCTGCAGTTGAACCGGAAGCAGCGCTCGGGCAAACTCGCGTCCGCCGAGAATGAACGCATCGAACGCGAAATCGCCGAGACCGACGCGCAGATCGACAATCTCGTTTACGAACTCTACGGCATCACTGACGAAGAACGCAAAATCATCGAAGCGCAGCCGTGACCGTGAGCTAAAGACGCCGAAGAATCTCGGCGCGCTCGACGCCTTTATGCTTTGCGACCGCCCTCAAAATTGCACTCAGAGCGCCCAGGCGAAGATTTTTGTGAGCAGGAACCACTATTCTTTGATGAGAGGGAGTCTTGTTTCAAGAATGATGTGACTCCCCACTTGATGTACGACTGTGTAGCTCCAATCCCGGCAAAGAACGCGAACCAGGTCGGCGCCGCTGAGGTCGCGCGGAATTTTCATCCGTTAGCCAGGATTTCATCGCGGACAAGATGCAGGCGAATCACGGAGGGCGGCTTGCGGTCAAAAAAGAAGGCGGAGACTGCTTCCTTGACATTTTTTCTCAGGCTCTCCCAATCGTTGGCCTCAGTGAATATCGGCTCGCCGAGGCATTCAGCGACAAAACCGCCATCGGATTCCTGCGTAACTTCAAAGACGATTTCCATGGCATTTAGGTTATGCCAGTAGCGCGAAATAGACAAGTCTGGCGGCTTCGTGCTTGTACCATTGATACCCAGCTAGGTCGAGCACAGATCAACAATCTCGTCTACGAACTCTACGGTATCACCGCCGAAGAGCGCAAAATCATCGAAGCACAGCAGTAGTTGGTTCCCCCAGCCTACACTTCCGATTCGCGCTGTCTTGCGCGCGATGTTTTCGCCTTTTCTGGCCACTTGTCACTCGCTTGTCCTGAGCGAAGTCGAAGGGTCACTGCCTTTCGATTTTCCTTGACTTTTAGTTAACTGTATGGTAAACAGTGTCTTCGACTGAATATTTCAGCCGAACGGAAGAAGATGAAACAGAAACGCAGCCAAGCCGCGGAGACGCGGCTTTTTGTTTTCATGAAGCGCCGTAGCAGCATTCCGGCGAAGGCGGTTATGCGCTCTCTACTTGCCCGCCGTGGCGGGAATTCTAATCGAGTTTCTATGGGAAATTAGAACCATATGCAAACCGTTGAAAATAAACGATCGAGTTCATTCCTAATCGAGTTTTTTCGTCATTTTTTCATCGATGTGTTCGCTTTCGGACGCTAAACTTTGAGGCTAACGAAGCAATCAGTAGGGCGAGCCCCACGGGGCGGCAATTTCGTGCAGAATGTGGAGGAATTCCGGGCGTTTGTTGGGCCCGGGCCCCACGGCCGCATAGGCCACATGAATCAACGGAATATTCTTGCGCGTGGAATCGCGGACGAAGGGAAACGGCGTGGGAGCGCCGACGGCCCAGAAAAAATCGGCTTGCGCGCCTTCTAAATTGTCGGGCAGATTGAAATGATTCACCACTGCGAGGGAAAGAGGCGACTCCGCCTGCGCTTCAAAAACGTAAAACGTCAAATCGTTCGACTGAACCGATTCCATGGACGCGAGGTAAAACTGCTGCACGTGAGAGCGCCAATGAGTGGCGCCGTTCGCGCGGCTTATATGCAGCGACGCGGTCAATTGGCTGGCGTAAAAATCGGCGAGCGTGGGCAAAAAAACGCAGTCGTAGGAAAAATCGAAATCGGCGCGGGATTTGGCTGCGTTTTTGGAATCGGAATCCGCGTCGCCGGACTTGGAGCGAAATGCGGCGGCCGCGTCGTCAAGACAATCGCGCGGGGGAGGAAAGAAAAAGTAGAAGAGGTAATCGAGAAGCGCCGGATTTGAATTTGTCGCGCCGTCGATTTGCGTGTCGAGCGCTGTCTCGTCAAGACCGAGAAACGGATTATTCGAAACGGCTAGCTCCAGCACGGAAGAGTCGGTCGGATTATCCCAGATGTGCATCTCGGAGAACGTCAAGGGCGGGGCGGAGTCGGCCAATTTTTCAGGCGGTACGTGGCGCAAATTCGCGCGCGCGGCCCAGCCCGCCGACAGGTGGATTGAGAAACCGTTGGACAAAGTCAGGCGTTGCGTCGGCCGAAACGGGTCCCTGGCTTGATTTCCCGCCACGGTGTAAGCGGCGAAAACACATGCCAGCAGAGCTAGAATTGCAAATCTCTTCATTCGTGTCCTTGGCGCACGGCGGCCTTCGTGGAACGAACCGTTGCGCCGCCGATTATTTCGATGATGGCGCGAAGCTGCGCAGATTCGCGACCGCGCCCGCGTCCAGTTTTTGGATTAACGACGTCACCAAATCTACCATGTAATCAAAATCGCCGCGGTTGATGATTCCGTTGTGCGAATGTGTGTAGCGCGTAGGCACGACCAGGTTCACCGTGGGGACGCCTCCATTGCTTTTCTGTATCGCGGCGGAATCATCGCCATATCCGGTGATCAGGTCATATTGCAGCGGGATAGAATCCGCAGCGGCGACGTTTTTCACCAGCGCGACGAATTTACGATTCGGCAATTCGCTCGCGTCCCAGAGAAAAATGCCGGGGCCGCCGCCCAGAACTTCCTGCGCTTCCTCGGGATTCACGCCGGGAACGTCTTTCACAATTCCGACTTCGAGCGCGATGGCCACGTCCGGCTTGATCACGTCGGAAGCGGTGGTCGCGCCGCGCAATCCGATTTCTTCCTGAACCGTGGACGCGTAGAACACTTGATTCGCGTGCGCGGCGTGGGCGAGACGATGCATCACCTCGATCATCACGGCGAGGCCGATGCGGTCGTCCCACGCCTTGGCAAGATAGTTCCGCGAGCCGTTCAAAATCGCAAATGGTGAATCGGGCACAACGGGATCGCCGGGCGCGACGCCCATCGCGCGAACGTCATCGGCCGATTTCGCGCCAACGTCGAGATAAAGCGAATTACGCGGGAAGACTTTGCTGTGTTCCTCGGCGGAAGCGATATGGACGTCGCGAATCCCCGTGACGGCGAGGACGGGCCCTTTCGAGCCGATAATCCACCAGCGCTGGTCGACCAGAGCCTGATCGAACCACCCTCCCAGCATTTGCATGCTGAGAAAACCGTTGGGCGTGATGCGTCGAATCAAACCGCCGAGTTCATCCATGTGCGCGTCGAGCATGATGCGCGGACCGCTCGACCCTTGTTGAGCGATCACTGAACCCAGACCGTCGTAACTGATTTTTGCGGCGTAGGGTGTCATTTCCTCGACCATGATTTTCGCCACGGGCTCTTCGAAACCGGAGGGGCCCGGCGCTTCGACCAATTTTTTGAGGAGTTGCACCGTCGGGTCACCCGATACGGAATCGGAAGCAGTACGGTCTTTCTGCGCGTATGCGTACATCGATGCTGTGGCAAATATCAGAGCCGCCAGAATTGCCCGCCTCATTCCGTGTCCTCCTATTCGCGGCTGAATTATACGGCAAAACGCGCGGATGGGGCCTTTGCTCTCACCGAACCGCGCCAGCGTGGGTGCCGTTAAATTTCCTGCTTGCCAAGCAGCCGGGAAACGGAGCAGATTAGGACGTTCTCTCTCGAGGCAAAAGGTGGTTTCGGAGAAATCCTCGCCCGGCAAATCATCTGGGCCAGAGCACCGGCGCAGCAGCCGCTACCCCGTTGTCGTTCCTCTGGAAGTGAATTGGCGTGAAGCCAATGGCGCGCAATTCAAGGAAAGCGCGCAAGCCACGGAAGTGAATGCGCATGGCGCGCTTCTGCAAATGCGCAACTATCCCACGATGGGCCTCGAGGCGGAACTAACAAACCTGTTGACGACGCGAAAAGTCCCGGCGCGCATGGCGGCGGTGCGTCGTTCGCGGAAGGGCGAGATACAAGGCATTGCCGTTGAGTTGCTGGCGCCGAACGAATCGTTTTGGGGATTGAATTTCCAGCTGCGCAAAGCGAGCGCCGAACTGCTGAGTCTTGAACAAGGCATCAAGTCCGGGGAAATCGATCCGCTCATCCTGCGCGATTTCCGCGACGCGGTTGACCACGTCCGCAAGACTGCGTGGGCGGTGCAGGAATGGCGCGAGCGGCAAATTCAGCATCGCGATCCGTCGACGGTGCTTTCGCTGCTGACGCTGGAGCGCATACGCCGCGCCACCACGCTCACGCATGACCTGCTCGGGGATTTGAAAGCGCAGGATGTGAGCCACCGGACCGAAGGAATCTCCGAATTGCATCGCGCCATCACCGAACTCCACCAACGCCTGACGGATTACTTCGACGCCGCTACATAACGACACTGGGGAAATGGTGGGCCTGGACTGACTTGAACAGTCGACCTCGCCCTTATCAGGGGCGCGCTCTAGCCACCTGAGCTACAGGCCCATTCAGCAGTAAATAATTTTAGCATGAGCCCGCGCCCGCCGCACTGAACGTTTCGCGTGCATCCGCACCGTAGAAGACGGTCGTTGAGTCATGCCGATCTAGATTCGAAACAGTCGCTGCGCGTTGGTGCGGGCAATTTTGACGCGGTCCGATTCGCTGATAGCGCAGTGATCGAACCAGCCCCCTGCAATGCCGGTATCCTCGAACGGATAATCGACGGAGTAAAGAACGCGGTCGACGCCGACTTCCATCATGACTTCGGTGAGCGTTTGCGTGCGGAAATTGCCGCTCGTCGTTATGTAGAAGTTCTCTCGCAGATAGTGGCCTATGGGAAGCTTGGCTTTTGGTTTGGCACCCAACGTTCTCGATACGCGGTTATCAATCCGCCAAACACTGCAAGGGAGTCCTTCTCCCAGATGGCCGAGGATTACCTGGAGTTTTGGATAGTCGTCGAACAAGCCGCTGCCCATGAGCCGAAGAGCGTGAATCGCAGTCTCGGCCGTAAATCCCCATATCGAACCAGTTAACCACCGATGTCCTTCGTAGGCCGGTTGATGCGCGGACGCTGACCGAGGGTGAAGATAGAATGGCACATCCAACCGCTGCACAGTCGCCCAAAAATCTCGGTACTGCGGCAGGTCATAGAACACGGTGGAATCCGGTGTGGCGATCTGCGAATAACCGTTGACCAGCGCGCCACAGAACCCCAATTCTCTGATGCAGCGCGTTAATTCCTGAGCGGCGGCGTGCGGGTCTTGGAGCGGCAATGCCGCGAATCCTTTGAAGCGTTTCGGATTTTTGGCGATCTGCTCAGCCAGGTGATCGTTTGCTCGGCGCGCTATGCGAACAGCCTGGGAAGTGTCCGGAATCGCCTGGATTCCATCCCCCACGAGCGAAAGAATACAAACGTCCACACCGCCTCGGTCCATCTCGGCGATCCGCCCGCTTCCTATATCTTCCAACTGCCGCTGAAATTCTGGACCGCCCAGGGCGCCGTAACTCGCGGCCAGAGTTTCGGGAATGACAAAGTGCTCTTCGAGCGCAATCTTGCCCGGCGGAGGAGCCGAGTCCGATCCAGCGTCATCTAACCTTGACAACGCGTGAGCAGGTTTTGCTGAAGAGAAAAGCGACAACATCTCCGAGGATGCACAAATTGCCGCAGCACGTTGGAACAACCGACGTCGCGTAATCACATTGTTGTCATTGGGGGTCCTCATTCGTGCCCTCCTCCGAGTGGGAGAAAAGTGTGGCAAGTCTATGACAAGCACACTCCCAAAGCCAACAGCGTCCGATAGGCTAGATGGAACGAGATGCGTTGTTCGAAGATCGTGAACCAGGGCTCGCCATTCCGGCGTGGTAGCTGCGTTTGTATCAGGTTATGCCTTGAACCGCAAAAGAACATTCGGTGGATGAAGGGCATGCGTGTCTCGCCTTCCGCACGCGTCGATAAATTTCCGCCAGCAGCAAAATGTTAGGCGGAATGCGCAGAAGTGACTGGGAGCGACCATTGCTCGCAGTGGTGCAGCGACTCGGCGATGCGGTCGTAAACGTAGTGGAGGTCATCCGCGGTGATTGCATAGGGCGGCAGAACGTAAATAATGTTGCCGAGCGGCCGCAGCAAAATGCCCGCGTCGAGGAAAAAGTTGTAGAGCTTGGGGCGCAGTTGGGAGGAATATCCGGGATCGTCCGCGCGCAATTCGATGGCGGCGACGGTGCCGATGGAGCGCACGTCGCCGACGGCGGGATGATTTGCGATGGCCGCCAAGCGCTCGCTATGAATTTTCGCAATGGCGTCGATGCGTTCAAAGACGGGCTCGCGCTCGAAAATCTGCAAGCTGGCCACTGCCGCGGCCGCGGCAAAAGAGTTTCCTGTGTAGGAATGCCCGTGATAGAAGGCGCGGCTGCGATCGTCGCTGACGAATGCGCGATGAATCTGGTCCGTGCAAACAGTGGCGCCCATGGGCAGCACTCCGCCGGTGATTCCTTTCGAGAGGCACATCAAATCGGGCGCGACGTCGGCCAGTTCGCACGCAAACATTTTGCCGCAGCGGCCAAAACCAGTGAGAACTTCGTCGGCAATCAACAACACATTATGCTGCGTGCAAAGATGGCGGACGCGCTGGAGGAATTCCACCGGATGGACAATCATTCCGCCTGCGCCTTGCAGCAGCGGCTC
This sequence comes from Candidatus Acidiferrales bacterium, assembly GCA_035943235.1. Lineage (GTDB taxonomy): Bacteria > Acidobacteriota > Terriglobia > Acidiferrales > UBA7541 > DAHUXN01. The sequence goes on along the minus strand of DASZCH010000216.1, from coordinate 3,491 downwards.
GACAATCACAGCGGCGATCTCCGCTGATTTTTCTTCTAACAATTGCGCGAGCTGCTCGACGCAATCAATGTTGCAAGTCGCACGCGTCTTGCCGACGGGGCAGCGGTAACAATACGCGGAGTGGACGCGATGCACCGGGAAGCGGAAATCGCGAAAGGGATCGTTGAAAAGCGAATCGGCGCTGACGGACATGGCGCCCGCGGTGTCGCCGTGATAGGCGTGTTCGAGAGCGACGATGGATTGCTTCTTCGCGCGCCCGACATTCCGCCAATATTGAACCGCGAGCTTCAGCGCGACTTCAACGGCGGTCGAACCATCGTCGGAAAAGAAAATATGCTCGAGCTCGCGCGGCAGAACTTTGCGCAGGCGCTGCGAAAGCTCCTCGACTCCGTCGTGCGTGAAGCCCGCGAGCAACACGTGGTCGATTTTCGCCGTTTGCCCGGCGATTGCGGACATGATTGTCGGATGGCAATGCCCGTGGAGATTCACCCACCACGAGGAAATCGCATCGATGAAGCGGCGGCCGTCAGCGGTGTAAATGTAGACGCCCTCCGCCTTGCTGATGCGCAGCGGCGCGGGGTCGAGCGCTTCCTGGGTGAAAGGATGCCAGACGCGGAGGCTCGCACTCATGCGGGAAACACCTTGCGATTGAAATTCTTGCGGAACACGCGAATCAACGCGGCGCGATTTATTTTTGCGAGCATGGGGACCGCGCCGACTACTTCGATTTCGCCATAGCGTTCGATCACCGCGCGGTTTTCGCGATTCTCTTTTCCCACCATCACCACTCCGCGAAGATCAAGACGCGCCGCACGCAGAGCTGCAATTGAGAGCAGCGTGTGATTGATCGTGCCCAGTGAAGTCCGCGAGACGAGAAGAACGGGAAGATGGAGATGCGCCATCAGGTCCGTCATGAGCTGCGTGCTGTTGATCGGCACGAGCGCGCCGCCCGCGCCCTCGACAATCAAATTATCGCAATCCGCGATTTGCGACAGTTTGATTTTACGCAATTCGATGCGCGCTCCCGTCAAACGCGCCGCGAGATGCGGCGACACGGGAGGCGCGAAACGATACGCCTCCGGTAGCGTGCGGTTTTTGGGCAGTTGCGCGATGCGCATCACTGTGGCGCGATCAGAACCGTCGCGCGTGCCGGTTTGAATCGGCTTCCAGTAAATCGCGCCGAGCGCGGCGCAGAGCAGCGCGGAGACTACGGTTTTGCCGACATTTGTATCCGTACCGGTGATGAAAAAGCGGCTAGGCATTCGCGACCGTCGCCGCCTCGGACGTTGAAGCATCGTGTGAATGCGCGGCGGCGCTTATCGCGCCGACGAGACGGTGAACATCTTCAAGAGTGATGCGGCTGGTGAGCGAAAGGCGAATGCGCGCGGTTCCCGCGGGGACTGTCGGCGGGCGAATGGCGCGTACCGCGAAACCGGCGGCTTGCAACTTAGCCGCAACGCTCAGAGCGAGTTCGTTGCTACCGAGAATCACCGGGACAATTTGCGTTGAGCTCGCGCCATAGTTGAGGCCCGCAGCGGACAGTCCTTCGCGCAAGGCAATTGAGATTTCATGCAGATGCTTGCGGCGAGAATCTGCGTCACGTGCAATCTGGAGCGCCGCGTGAATTTGACGCGCGATGTACGGAGGCATGGCCGTGCTAAAAAGAAAAGTTCGCGCGCGGTTGATGAGAAATTGCTTCAGCTTCGCGTCGCAACAAACGAATGCGCCAGCGCTCGCGAGGGCTTTGCCGCAGGTATAAACAATAGCGAGCATTTCGCGCTCCTGCTTCAGTTGCGCAACAATGCCGCGGCCTTGCGGGCCGCAAACGCCGAGCGCGTGCGCTTCGTCCACAATCAATTCGGCGCCGTAGGTTTTCGCGAGGCGCACAAGGTCCTCGATGCGGGCGACGTCGCCTTCCATGCTGAAAATGCTTTCCGTGACGATTATCTTCGCGCCTGTGCTGCGCGAATTGTTGCGGAGCGCACCTTCGAGGAATTGCATGTCGCCGTGCGGATAAATGATTTTCTGCGCGCCGGAAAGCCGGATGCCGTCAATCAGGCTGGCGTGATTCAGCGCGTCGGAAAAAACAAGATCGCCCGGCTGCAAAACGGAGCTGAGAAGCCCGATGTTCGCGGCGTAGCCCGAACTGAAGTAGAGCGCTGATTCCGTTCCAGCAAATTCTGCAAATTCAGTTTCCAATTCCTCCCATTCGCGCGCGTTACCGGAAAGCAGGCGCGAGCCGGTAGCGCCCATCTGTCCGGCGGATGCGACGGCTTCGACGACGGCTTGCTTCAGGCGCGGATCGACGGCTAGTCCAACATAATCGTTCGAGCACAAATCGACGCCGTTCAGAATTTCGAGCGAGCGAAGCTGCGACTGCTCGCGGAGGGTTTCGAGTTCTCCGGCGATGCGTTCGCGCAGGCGCATTCTCGTCGCGTCAGCCACGTTGCATGGCCTTCATACCCAGGTCTTCGAGCAGTTCCATGTCTTTGTCGACGGACGGATTCGGCGTGGTCAGGAGCTTTTCGCCGGTGAAAATGGAATTCGCGCCGGCGAGGAAGCAAAGCGCGACGGCCTCGCGCGAAAGTTTGTGGCGTCCGCCGGAAAGGCGCACGCGCGATGCCGGCATCAGAATGCGCGCGGTGGCAATCGCGCGGACCATAATCATGGGGTCGAGCTCCGGAGCATTTGCAAGCGGAGTGCCCTCGACGCGCGCGAGCACGTTGATGGGCACGCTTTCGGGATGCGGATGCAAATTCGCTAGCTGATGCAGCAGCCCGACGCGGTCTTCCTCTGATTCGCCGATGCCGAGAATTCCGCCGCAGCAAACGGTGATTCCCGCCTGGCGGACGCGCGCAATCGTTTCCAGGCGATCTTCGTAAACGCGCGTGGTGATGATGTTGCCGTAAAATTCCGGCGACGTGTCGAGATTATGATTGTAGGCCGTCAAACCTGCTTGTTTCAGCGCGCCGGCCTGCGTTTCAGTGAGCATACCGAGCGTGCAGCACACTTCGAGGTCGAGCGCGGCGACTCCGCGAACCATTTCGAGGACATTCTCGAATTCTTTTCCTTCGGGAACATCGCGCCACGCAGCGCCCATGCAGAAACGCGTGGCGCCGTCCGCTTTGGCGCGTTTCGCGGATTCGAGGACCTCGCGCGGCTCCATTAATTTTTGCCGGCTGACGCCGGTTTTGTAATGCGCGCTCTGCGAGCAGTACGCGCAGTCTTCGGGACACGCTCCGGTTTTGATGGAAAGCAGACGGCAGAGCTGGACTTCTTCGGGTTTGTGAAATTCGCGGTGGATCGTTTGCGCCTGAAAAATCAATTCAGGCAGAGGCAGATTGAAAATAGCGCGAATTTCGGTGCGCGTCCAATCGTGACGGATTTCCATGAAGCAATACCCTCAGTCGAGATTTGAGTGGTGAGCCAGTTTGAATTGTGACTTCTTGTATCACGATCAAGAAAATTCAAACTGACACACCACCGAGACT
>DASZCH010000215.1:0-5991 GCA_035943235.1 Candidatus Acidiferrales bacterium | reverse complement strand
TGCCTTCGAGGCCAATGTGGGTCCAAGTTTTGCCGGCATCGGTAGACTTGTACATCCCGTTACCGTTGCTGCCGGTGGCGAAGTTCGACACCGCGTCTCCGCTGCCCGCATAAATAATGTTGGCGTTCGAGGGCGCAACCTGGATGGCGCCGATGCTATCGACCTCCGTCACCTGGTCGAATACCGGATACCACGTCATGCCGCCGCTGGTTGTCTTCCAGATCCCACCTTGCGGCAGGCCGACATAAAAAGTGCCGGGTTCGCCGATGACGCCGGTGACAGACGCGATGCGCCCGCCATGATACGGACCCACGTTGCGCCATCGCAAGCCGGAAAACAAGTCCGGGCTGACCTGTGCTGACGCGCCGAGTGCGAAGCCGAGTACGACAGCCAGAGAGATCCAAAGACGATTACTGCACCGGGTGATCCGAGCCACTGTATACCTCCACAAACGGAACCTTTGAACACGTCCGCGCGCGCCAACTATATATCAAGCGGCTGTTCCCACCAATTGCTCCAGCGGGCATGAAGTCAGTAGCCATGCGAGGTTTCGAAGCGAGCAAAGCGCGGCTCTTCGCTCTTCGTGGACTGGCCTGCGCAGCGCGCGCGAGCTGGCCGTTAGAAAAAGCGCGGTTAGAACTGGAACTTCGCGCCCAGGAGAAGGCGCCGCGGCGTGTTGTTCTGACTGGTGTACACGCCGAAATTCGACAGGCTGTTCAGGTTCAACGACGGCGCGGAGAAATTGACAAGGTTAAATATGTTCAAGACTTCGGCCGAGAATTCTAGGTGGATGCGTTCGGTAATCGCGACTCGTTTGCCCAGCGAGAAATCAAGATTCCATCTCGGCTCGAGGCGCAGTGAGTCAAAGGGAATCTGCCCATTCACGCTTAAAAGTGGGCGTGAGCAGGAACTGACCACAGCGGCAGGATCGGCAAACATATTCAATCCGCTGCCCTTGGGAGCGTTGCCCGCCGTGGCGACGCCGCCCGAGCCGACGACGTTGTAATGCTGCCCTTCGAGGCCGTGCAGCTCGGTGCTGCAAAAGGCGGCCGTACCGTTGCTCTCATATGCGCCATAGTCGCCATTCGCGGAAATATGCAAGGGCGTGCCCGTGTAAAAACTGTAGATCCCCGATATATACCAGCCGCCCGCGAGGCGATCGAGCGCTCCAGTCATGTTATGGGCCGTGCCCTTGCCGAAAGGCAATTGGTAGTAGTACCAAACATTGACCACATGCCGGCGGTCGAAAGACTCCGACGATTTATCGAGACTCAGGTTATATGGGCTGTTGGCCGAAGAGCCGCTCTGCTGGTCGACGCCCTGATTGCCGATGGCGTGGCTCCAGGTCCAGTTCGCCTGGAACTGCAGACCGTTTGCAAAGCTCTTGTTCAGGCTAACGAACCCGGCCTCGTAGTTCGAAAAGCCGCCATCCGTGATGCCATAGGACTGGAAGGATTGAATGTTATCGAGCGGAGTTGGCGTGACGCGGTTCAATTCGTTCAATGAGAAGTTATTCAAAGAACCGTTGCTCAGGTCGGTCGGATCTTGCGACGCTACCATTTGGCTGCAACTTGAAAATCCAGTGCAGTTGGACGCTCCAATCTGGTTTTCAAAGAACGGTTCGACCGGCACCGTGATCTTGTTTCGCAAAGCTTGCGCTACTCCGTCAAACGCCTGCGCCAGCGTTTGGCCGCTTTGCTGATCCTTCATCAAATAATCTGAGGCGTTGAACGCAATGTCCTGAGGAAGATTTCGGCTCAGCCGCCCGATGTAACCAATTTCAAAAATTGCGTGACGCGGAAGTTCGCGTTGCACTGTCACGTCGATGCTATGAGAATGGCCCGGAATAGCATAGGGATCCAAGCCGCTCTGCATAAACAGTCCAAACGGAGCAGCTGCCGTGCCGCTGACGACGTAGGGAATTGGGGCCGCCGCAGGAGCGGGAATGGGGACACTATTTCCGTCAACGCCGATTCGGAACGCGCTTGTGGGATCAGTTGCGCCGTTGGAGCACACGGGTCCGCTGCCGGTAAAGACCGGACCAGCGCACGCATCAACGTCAAGCAATCCGCCTGTCGTCAAAGGTAGCGAGTCCTGGTTTATGTCGCTCATGCGGTCATAAACCAAGGAGTAGCCAAAACGAATGACAGTCTTATTGTCACCGAAGATGGCGTTCTTGAATGGCACTTGCCAGGCTGTGGCAATGCGCGGCGCGAATTGATGCCAGTTAGTGACGCGCAGGTCGCCTGTGAAAGGAGAGGGAAGATATCTAACGGGTGTGACACCGAAGAGCGGATTGAAGGCTTGGCCCGGCAAGACGCCGCTATTGAGCGAATTCGCGCGGCTTGACAAGTACCCTCGATAATCGACTGGCGTGTTGGTGGCCGCATACACGAGTACATCGTATTTGCCGTTCGCCTCCGTCGGAACGGGTTGCGCGCCCCAGTTGAGCCCGAGTGTCATGGTAAAGGAAGGCCGCACTTGCCAAATGTCTTGAAAATATCCATCCACGGCCGGGATGAAGGTTTGCGAAAAGGCGGGAGTTCCAAGAGGATTCGGCTGGAACTGGCCGTCACGCGTAATGACTTGAGAACTGCGGTCCACCATGCCGAGCAACGTGGTGTACAACTCGTTCCAGCGAAGCGCATCACTCGATTTGAGGCAGTTCGCCGTTGCGCCGCTTGGGGGACAGATTGAAGGCTCGTAGGTGCTGCTAATGTTCAGGAACTCGCCGCTGCCGTTTCCTGTCGACTCGCTATAAAGCAGGGGTCCGGCTGTCAGGCCGCCGGCGAAATTGTCTGTCTTGACAAAGTAGTCGTGTGATAGATCACCCGAAGCGCCAAACTGGAACAAATGGCGTCCATGGATCCAACTGAAATCCTGCGCGAGATACCATTTATGCCCGTCGAAGATGCGCGATCGAGCGGACTGTGTCGCGAGATTGACCGGGTCGGCGAGCAACTTGGACGTGCTATTGCTCGTGCCTGAGCCTTCACCCGCCAGGACCAGCGCTTGCTGCGTACCCGACACCAAGGGATTTGGAGCCTGGCGGTTCCACCCCCACCAGTCACGCAAATACGAACCGTGGCTCACCGAGGTCCAGTTCGGAGAGAGTTGGCCGGTTGCTTCAAAGGTCCAAAATTGGGGTTTGATGGGGTCCCCGGCCGTCGATCCGGGAGCGGACGTGTTCAAGATACTGAACTGCTCGGTCCCGACGCGGTCTACATTGGCATAGTGATAGGTGGCGAACGCGCTCCATTTTGAATTGATCTTATAATCCAAACGAAGAACGGCAATGTTTTCAGAAATTGGCGTTGGAGCGTCAAAAGTAAAGCCTGCTGTGTTCAGGCCGTCGCCAATTGATGCGTTGTTGCCCGTTGGATAAAGCGCCAATTGCGATTGAATGACGGGGTTGAAACCCAGATTGCGCGGGTCGCAAGATGCGCCGCCACAAGCGGTGGTAATGCTGCCGCTCTGAAGGGAGTACTGATTGATATTCCCGGCTGTATCGCGAAACTGCAAAATTCCCTGCTTCATGGTCGCGGTGGGGACGACGGCGTTAAAGATCGAAGCGTCATGGAAACGGCGGCCCTCATAATTACCAAAGAACCAGAAGCGGTCTTTCAAAATGGGTCCGCCGGCGGTAAAGCCGAATCGGTTGTCGACGCTTTGCGGTCGTTGAATGCCTAAGCGATTATTCGTCCAACCGTTGGCGTTCAGCGCATCGTCGTTGTGATACTCGTAGGCCGAGCCGTGGAAACTGTTATTGCCGGATTTCGTAAGCAGCGCTACCTGTCCCCCCGAAGAGCGGCCGAATGTGGCGTTGGGATTGGTGGTCGACACTTGAAATTCCTGGGTACTCTCGATCGGTATGGGAACGACCGGTGAGGGAGACGGTTCTCCCGGAGGCGATGCGTAGGTGTTGTTGCCTTCCAAGTCGCTGGTGACGTCTCCGCCGTCGAAGCTGAATGTAACTTGCTCGTCGCGAGCGCCGGCAATCTGCCCGGATGGTGCTACGGCCGGTTGATAGAACATCAGGGCGCTGGCGCTGCGCGTGAAGACGGGCAGTTCTTCCAAAGCGACGCCGCCAAGCACCGCGCCGACTGTGGCGCTGGTGGTTTGCAGTTCGGCCGTCTCGACGTCGCTCACCGTTACGGTCTGATTTGCGGCACCCACTTGAAGCGTGACATTGATCGTGTAGGACTTCAGGACCTCCACATGGACTTCATTGGTGACCGCGTTCTCAAATCCTTTGGACGAAAACGTCAAGGTGTAGTCGGAGGGATTTACGGCGGGGAAAACATAGCGTCCGGCGGAATCCGTCAGCGTCGTCTGTGTGGCATTCGTGGTCCGTTGCGAAAGCGTGACACTTGCGCCTGGCACGATCGCCCCAGACGGATCCGTGACCGTGCCGGAAATCAAGCCGGTGGTGGCAGATTGCGCGAAAAGCTGCGAGGGAACCGTCGCGATGATACAGAGCAGAGCCAGCACAAGAAGGGAAGAACAGCGTCGGCCCAACATTCGGTACCTCCGATTGAGAGAAGCGCTCCCAACAATGGATGGCGCGGACTATAGTGGAGTAAAACAATTCAAGTCAAGTAAAAAAATTGCATGCGCTCGTCACGCAACTGATATGCAATGTGGATACGAAAAAACAGAAAGTAAGAAGAAGTTGCGAATTGGAATCGACGGGTTCCTTCTCGAAAGCTGCGATTTTTTTTTGTGGTTCAGTTCGTGCAGCCACCGACAACAAAGGAAACGGAGGGCATTTGACGCGTGCTACGAATAGAGGATTAACTAAAGGACGGAGGAGTTGCCGTCGACCAGGCGAAGCACTTTGGCGCGGGATTGGATGATGTGCTCATACATCAGGCGGCGTGCTAATTCGGGATCGTGATTGCGAATGGCCTGGACGATCTCCGAGTGTTCTTTCACCGGGGCCTCACCGTAGTAACCGATGCCGATGGCCGCGTACATGACGCGTTCCATGTGGCAGCGCATGTCGGAAACGGCGCGGACGAGCATAGGGTTGCGCGTCAGGCGCGCCAGGCCAATGTGGAAAGCCGTATCGGCCTTGATGAAATGTTCGTAACTGGCGCGATCGCGTGTTTCGTATTCGGTCTGGGCGAGGCGGCTCAGTTCGTCGGCGAGCTTTTCGTCATTTCCTTTGCGGGCGGCTAATTCGGCGCAGGCGCCTTCCACGGCGGCGCGAAATTCGTAAATCTCATTGAGCCAATGAATGGTCATGGAACTGGCAAAATAGCCTCGATTGGGAATGATGCGGAGCAAATTCTCCTGCTGCAAGCGGACGGCAGCCTCGCGCACGGGAGTGCGGCTCCCCTTGTAACGCTTGGCGAGATCTTTCTCCCCGAGAGCCTCGCCCGGAGGATAGACGCCGCGAATAATGTCCCGTTTGAGGGCTTGGTAGAGACGTTCGCTGAGTGTGCTGCGGCCATTGGGGGCCGCGTCGGAGTGGCCGAGCTCTCCCGGGGCGCGACGCAAAGGCGCCGTTCGCCGGGACCGTGTGCGGCGAACCTTACTGGTGCGGGTTTTTTTTCCGCTGGACAAACTGCCTCCGTGGCGTGAAATCAAAGAGTAAATGAGATTCGCCGAGAGTGCAAGAAGTCGAAACTTGCAGCAGTTGTGTCATTTTGATGCGGGCGTCTCTGGTTCACTACAACACCACGGCGGAGATACATCGCTTCGCCAGTGTGTTGGGCGATCTCTGCAAGAGCCGTTGAACGGGCTCTGGCGGCCTTGGCCGGAAGACATGAGGGAATTGAATCGACCAGAAGCCGAGTTCTGCTGCGATTCTCCTTCGTTTTGGCGATCGGTCGAGAGGTACGCACGGCGCGCGATAACTCCTTCCTGATATGCGCTTGGTATACCAAATCAATACATGGCGCTCCTATCGCGCCTGTGGTAAGCTCCGGGCCGTTTGACCGAGGCGCGAGAGAAAATCGGTCATTTTCGAGGCGCCTCGGAAGGCCA
>DASZCH010000214.1:0-2076 GCA_035943235.1 Candidatus Acidiferrales bacterium | reverse complement strand
CGTTGAGCCAATGAATGGTCATGGAACTGGCAAAATAGCCTCGATTGGGAATGATGCGGAGCAAATTCTCCTGCTGCAAGCGGACGGCAGCCTCGCGCACGGGAGTGCGGCTGCCCTTATAACGCTTGGCGAGATCTTTCTCCCCGAGAGCCTCGCCCGGAGGATAGACGCCGCGAATAATGTCCCGTTTGAGGGCTTGGTAGAGACGTTCGCTGAGTGTGCTGCGTCCATTGGGGGCCGCTTCGGAGTGGCCGAACTCTCCCGGGACGCGGCGCAAAGGCGCCGTTCGCTGGGACCGTGTGCGGCGAACCTTACTGGTGCGGGTTTTTTTTTCGCCGGGCAAACTGCCTCCGTGGCGTGAAATCAAAGAGTAAATGAGATTCGCCGAGAGTGCAAGAAGTCGAAACTTGCCGGCGAGCTGCCCTCGCGCATCTTGGGGGACGATAAGTCCTGCATGCGTCTGGTATACCATGATTACCTTGACACTTCGAATGAGCTCGGTGTAGCGTCCGCTCGCAACGGACCTGTCGAGATCGGCCCGAGGACCTAATGTTCGAGAAAAAAGATCGGCAAATTGCGACGCCAGCCTGCGCCTTCCCAGTCGAGGCTATTCGCGCTCTCTTCCCTGCGCTCAAAACGTCTGATGCTTTCATTTTTTTCGACAATGCCGCTGGGGCACAGGCGCCAGAGGTCGTGTTGAATACGGTAAGCCGGCATCTGATCGAGCGCAACGTCCAGCGTGGGGGACGTTACGGAAGGAGTATGGAAGTGGATGCCGCGATTGCGCGCGCGCGGCAGGCCGTAGCGGACTTTCTGAATGCCGGCGATCCGCGAGAGATTTCCTTTGGAATGAATGCAACGTCATTCATTCGATTGGTGAGCCTGGCTATTGGGCAAAGTCTAAGCGAGCGCAGGGAAATTGTTGTCACGGACATGGACCACGAGGCGAATATTGCCACATGGCTTGCGTTGGAAAGAGAAGGTGCGACATTTAAGCGGTGGCGCATGCGGGAAGACGGGAACTTGCACGTCGCAGATCTTGAGCCTCTTCTTTCCTCGCACACCAGACTGGTGGCGTGTACGGTGGCTTCGAATGCGACCGGGTCAATCGTTGACGTCTCCCGAGTGGCTGATGTGGCGCATGCGGCGGGAGCGGAGGTTTTCCTGGATTGCGTGCACTATGCCCCGCATGGACCGATTGATGTTCAAGAATTCGGTTGCGATTATCTGGTTTGCTCGGGATACAAAATTTTCTCGCCACACATGGGTTTTCTGTGGGGCCGCCGCGAAGCGCTGGATCGTCTGCAGACTTTCCGGGAAGACTTCATTCCCAATGAAGCGCCCGCGAAAATTGAGGTTGGCACGTGCGTCTACGAAAATATCGCGGGGATGGATGCTGCGGTTTCTTATTTGGAGTCGCTCGGGGAACGCCTGACGCCGGACGGAGCCCGCGAATCAAGACGCCGCAAGATCGTGCGCGCGATGGAGGGAATCCGCGAATACGAAGCATCGCTTTCAAAGGAATTCCTTCACGTTCTTGCTGATTGTGATGCGAATATATATGGAATACGCGATCCGGCGCTTCTTGCGGGGCGTGTCCCGACGCTGCTCTTCAACGTAAAGAATGTTGCGCCGCGAACCGTGGTTGAATCGCTGGCAACGGCTGGAATCGGCGTGCGCGACGGTCACATGTATGCGCCCCGTTTGATGCGCAGACTGGGATTAAGCGAAGAAACGGGAGCTGTGCGGGCGTCTCTGGTTCACTACAACACCGGGGCGGAGATACATCGCTTCGCCCGTGTGTTGGGCGATCTCTGCAAGAGATCCTGAACAGGCTCTGGGGCCTTGGCCGAGAGACAGCAGGGAATTGATCGGCCACGAGCCGAAGTTCTACCGCGATGGTCTTTGTTCGGGGATCCGTTGAGAGTACGCAGCGCGCGCGATAACTCCTTCCTGATATGCGCTTGGTATACCAAATCAATACATGGCGCTCCTATCGCGCCTGTGGTAAGCTCCGGGCCGTTTGACCGAGGCGCGAGAGAAAATCGGTCATTTTCGAGGCGCCTCGGAAGGCCA
>DASZCH010000213.1:0-2058 GCA_035943235.1 Candidatus Acidiferrales bacterium | reverse complement strand
GTGCCATAAGCGCGCTGTTTCTGCCAGCGCGCGCTGTTTTCTTATGCATCCCGAACTCTCAGCATAAGGGGATTGCATATTTTCTAAGACGCCGTTCGTTCTACATTTGTTTTCCGGAACATTTTACACGTGGCTAACGTTCAAAGGTTTACCCGTGGCCACGTTCAAAGAAAGAAATATGTCGACAGGTAGGATCGTGAACTCAGGGAGTTGAAAGAACAGGAAAAATAGAGACGCGGACGCGCAGGGACGGGGGCTCAGTATGGAGTATGCCGTCTTGAGCAATCCATCAGGCGATCCCATCGACGTTTCTGGTGACGTGCGGAAAAGCGCGCATGAGCTGGAGTGGCATTCTGTCGAGAACGATGGTGAAGGCAACTGGCGATACGCGCTGAAAAGGACGCGCGAGGCTGCAGCGGCGTGCTTAGCCGTTGGCATTCTGGCCAATATACTTGTCGCTATCCCGCTTACGACCGAGCTTGTTGCACCGGCTCACGCGCAAGTAATTCCAAAATCACTTGAGCAGGGCGGCACTGACGCTGCACTGAGAGAGCGAAGGAATGCCTGGACCGTCGGCGTCGCCGGCGGCCAGCTCTCAGGCACCTACATGAGTTTGGCTGATGAGCTCGCGCAGGTGCTTGACGATGGCGACAATCTGCGGGTCGTTCCGATCGTTACCTATGGTGCTGCCTCCAATCTCGACGATCTGCTGTATCTGCGGCAAGTCGACGTCGTGATGGCGCAGTCGGATGTCTTCGAGTATTTCCGCACTCAGAGGAAAACCCGTAATCTCGAGCAGAGAATTCATTATATCATTCGCTTGCCCGTTTCGGAGATGCACGTCCTTGCGGGCGCCGACATCAAAAGCATCGAAGATCTCCGCGGCAAAAAGGTCAGCTTCGGGCCGGCAGGAAGTGCTTCGAGCCTGACCGGGACGATCGTTTTTCAGCGGTTGGGCGTCAAGGTCGAGCAGGTGCTGTTCGACAATCCCACCGCGCTGGAAAAGCTCAAATCGGGCGAACTTGCCGCGCTGGTGCGGGTGATTGGCAAGCCGGTCGGCTTCTTTGCGCAGATTCCCCCGAATTCGGGCCTTCACTTGGTGCCCATCCCCTTTTCTAAGATCTTTACCGACCACTACACGCTCGGCGAGTTCAGCAGTCAGGAATATCCGACGCTCGTTCCGCAGGGGGAAAAGATCGACACTATCGCGGTGCCGGCGGTACTCGCGGTTTTCAACTGGCCGAAAAATACCGTTCGCTACCGCCGTGTGCAAAGGTTCACCGAGGCTCTTTTCACCAAGTGGGACAAGTTCATGGAACCCCACCGCCATCCCAAATGGCGCGACGTCAATCTTGCGGCGACCGTTCCCGGTTGGACCCGTTGGAGCGTCGCCGAGGAGATGCTGAATCGTACCTATCCGAGGGTCGCCGAATTTCAGCAAAAGGATCCGAGGGCCGGCGTATTTGGGTTGTTCCTGAAGTATCAGGATCGCTCGGTTATGGACCTTACTCAGGAGCAGCGTGACGCGCTGTTCCGCGATTTTCTCCAGTGGCGAGACAAGCGGGGCACTACGCAGCGCTAAGCCGCTCCAGTGGGCGATGCCTGTCTGGCGCGAACTCCGTGCTCGATTTTGGTACGGGGAGCGGGAAAAGCAGCCTCAAGAAAGAGGCGAAACTTCAGTTGGGCGTCAATAGGGGGAGTACCACCATATGAGCATCCCTCCAAGGAAGCCTCTTGACCCTATCGATCTTTCCACTCACGTGTCGTACAAGGCGCACGAAGGGGCCGTCACGGAACGACACCCTCCGAGGACGACAATGCCCCGCCTCGCGCGCCTGTTCGCGCGCCAGGAGGCTTGCGCAAGGATACCGAGCGGCATGCTGTCGGGGCCGATGAGCCCCATCTTCGGTCTCATGACGCGGTTCATCCGAACATTGGGCGACACGCGCAGCGAGCCGCTGAACACCGCGACGAAAACATGAGTGACCGCGATCTCGAGCTGCCTGAAGCCAGCCTGCGCCGGCTCCAGAGCCAGGAATCTGCCACGCGGCCCCCTAG